>JAFRDD010000069.1 GCA_017404025.1 Clostridia bacterium | reverse complement strand
TTGGTACTATAAAAGTATAATAGTTAATTACTAATTAAGTAATTGATTATTATACTTTTTTCTATTATTATGATTGAAGTGATTGGATAACGAGGCTCTTTTAGAGATCAAGTTCTCGTCATAAAAAGTGTTATCCATCCTGTATATGTGTCAATGATGTGAAACAAATTTCTAATAAAAAAATTTATAATATCATTAAATTGTTCATTTTAGTGCTAACGCATTAGCAATATTTCAAAAAATCTTTTTAAATTTTATTTGTTCGCTTGTATTTTTAGTTTAAATATAGTATAGTACTAAGCATAGGAAATGAGAATAAGCAGATGTGGTTTGCCACTTTACATATAAAGGCTTGCCCTTTAGAATGGAGGTGGTGCTATGATAGAAGCAGTTTTATTAGAAATAATATACTTACTTTTATTTGCTTTAGTTGTCGAAACTATTATAGTATTTGCCTTAATTATATTCGTAATATTTTTAAGCAAATAGACAAATAAAAAACACATCTGTTACTTGACGGTAGATGTGTTTTTTCACAAATATCGGCAAACCACGTTTGTGGTTTCTCCATTTCCTATATTTATTATAATCTATTTTACATTAAAAAGTCAATAATAATAGTGAAAAATAATAAAAATGAGACTGATAGTTAGTTGTAATTATCAGTCTTTTGTTATATAATAAGGAAAAATTCGTAATATTGTAAACAAGTTGAAGTTAAAATATAAGTGAGGTTAAATGGAAAATTTATTTGTAAATAGAGTAAGATTGAATAAAGATAATATAGATAATAGTAAATATCCTTTTAATATAAAATGTTTAAGTAGTTTTGATGAGCTAAAAATAGATAATTCTGTTACTCTATTTTATGGAGAAAATGGAGTTGGAAAATCTACACTTATAGAGGCTATGGCTATTGCATTAGGACTAAATCCTGAAGGTGGTAGTAATAATATGCAATTTTCAAATTATGATGACTATTCAGAACTATATAAACATTTAACAATTAGTAAGTTTGGGGTTCCTAAAACAAAATTCTTTTTAAGAGCAGAATCTTTTTATAATGTTGCAACTGATATTAGTAATAATAGTGATTTAGTCTATACAACCTATGGAGGAGAAGATTTACACTCTTGTTCACATGGAGAATCATTTTTGAAACTTGTAGAACACAGATTTTGGGATAAAGGACTATATATTTTAGATGAACCAGAGGCAGCTTTATCTCCACAAAGGCAAATGACTTTACTTTGCTATATACATGATTTAACAAAGAATGGATCACAATTTATAATTGCAACACATTCGCCAATATTATTATCTTACAAATATGGTAAAATAATTGATATGAATAATAATATGAAAGAAATAAAATATGAAGATACAGAAGTTTATAGAATATATAAAGATTTTTTGAATAATCCTTATGGGATGCAAAAGGTTTTGTTTGAAGAATAAATAGTAAGTTATATGGAGGATTATATGGAATATAAAATTAGAGAAATTAAAGAAAAAGATAATAAAGAAGTCGAAAATGTAATAAGAACTTGTTTAATTGAATTTGGAGCAAATCACGAAGGAACTGCTTGGGCAGATCCTAATTTAGGCATATTTTCAGAAATATATAATACTGATGGAAATAAATATTGGGTATCTGAAAATGAAGAAGGAAAAATAGTTGGTGGAGTAGGTATCGGAAAATTAGATGGTGTAGAAAATGTATGCGAATTACAAAAAATGTATTGTTTACCTGAAACAAGAGGCACAGGAGTATCACATAAATTGATGGATATTGCTTTAGAATATGCAAGTGAATATTACAGTAGATGTTATCTAGAAACATTAGAAAATATGGTAGCAGCCCAAAAATTATATGAGAAATATGGTTTTGAAAGAATCTATGAGCCATTAGTAAAAACAGACCATTTTGCTTGCGATGTTAGGTATATTAAAAACTTAAAGTAAAACACAAATTACAATTTAAATTCAGAAAAATTATAAAATAGAAAATAAAAATTTTAATAAAATATATTAAAAAATCATAAAATACAAAAAACTACAGAACTAAAACTTTTTTGAAATTGCAGAGAGGGAGGCTAGAAGAACATATATTGATAGGTCCAATTTCTTATATATAACATTGCACAAAATCAAAGTTTTGTGCATAAAGAAATAGGAGAAAATATACTAATCCACGGAAAGTTCCTATCTCAAGGCTTTTGCCATATTTAACATTATATTTTAAACAAACTATATTGCTTTTTTATTAAAATGTCTTAAAATTGATTCTCGCGCGTCGTTATCTTATCAATCTATGTAATTATATTCTATTACTATAAAAATTTCTATACCATTTTTATAATTTTATGCATTACTTTTATAAAAATTTTTCAAAATCTTGTAATATGCTTAAAATCAATGATTAACCGTATTTTTAAAGCATATAACTATATTACTTTTTTCTAAAAACGGCTTAAAAACGATTCTCGTGCGTCGTTTTTTTGACCATTTTTTAGTAGTTTTCAGAAACATTCAATTTATCAGTATTTTGAAGATTTTATATAAATTTTAGTATAGATTAAATTGTTAAGAATAAAATTAAAAACATATAACATGTTATATCTAATGTAAAAATGTCTTAAAAACGATTTTGAAACGTTTGAATTATAAAAATATATTATAAGTTCAAAAATGGAATTATATATATAAATCAAATTATAAAATTGAAAAATTGTCTAAATTATTTGTATAAATTTTGATTATAACAAATGTTCGGTTTTAAAATTATAAATCGAACAAAATTAAAATCTGAAATTTTAAATTTTATAAATTTCAGATTTTTTTATTATAAATTTTATTTTTATGATTTTGTTTTGTAAAGATTTTTAGAAATATTTTTGTAGGATTTTTTGAAATAAGTTTTGAAATTTTATTTGTTTTAAAATATTCAATTATTTCAAAATTGCCCCTCTCTCCCACTCTTATGATTTTCTGATTTTACAAAAAGAAAACTTTTATGATGTTTTTCACTAAAATAAACAGCTTTCTGTATATCAACTGATGATAAATTAACTTCATCAGGAGCAAGTATTAATTTGTCGTCATCTTCATTAATGCGATGAATTATTGCAATGCACTTTCCTTCAAATTCATCTATAGGTTCATCAACTCCCACTATATAACAATCTAGTTCTTCACCATCTCCACTTAAAGTATTAGGAATATAACCATAATTTAATTCATATACAAAATCTGGATGTTCTTTTATAGGCTTGCTACCTAATGGTCTATCAATTTTAGCAAAAACATTTCTGTCAATATAATCTATGTTTTTTTCAACTAATGATTGATATTTTTCACCACTTATTTCGGTTTTATTATCATTATACATATCACATATTAAAATTATTTCCATGGTTCTCCTTTTTCAATTTTATTAATTGTTTCTCAGTTCTTTCAAAATTTCTCTAATATCGGGTAAACTGGTGTAAGAATACAATATCCTTCTAACGCCATTTTTTCTGCAATTGTCATCATTTCTTTTTGAAATTTTAAGCTTCCACATAGTGTTACTATTTTCACTGACACACCAACTTTCTAATACTTGTCGATTCTTGTGCCTTTATTTGTCTTATAATACTACAATTAAATTTGATTTTCTCATATTCTGCTCTAAAATTTATAAAATAAGATATCTAATTCAAGTACCTCTTTCAAGCCTGTTTACCAACCATATTCGCTATATTTTATTCCTTTTTTATAATTTTCAATTGCTAAATATCTGTCATCTACTATGTTAGAAGGTAAGTTATTTATATCTAACCATTTCAATTCTTCATTTTTCTCTGGTTCATTTATATAAGGTTCACCAATCCAATTATTAGCTTTAAAATATCCGTTATAATATATACAACCATTGGAATTTTTATGTATCATACAAACAAATTCTAAATCATTTTCATTAATTGTAATTCCAAGTTCTTCTTTTGCTTCTCTACACATTGCATGTTTCATAGATTCATTAGCATCAACATGTCCAGATGCTGATAAATCATAAAACCCGTCACAATAACCTGTATTTTTTCTTTTTTGGAAAAGCATTTCCTCATTTCCATCATGAATTCTAGTAAGTAATAACATTACTGCTGATGGATTCATAAATCTATCACTCATATCCAATTAAACCCTCCTTTTTTTTTCGTATAAATTGTTCACTCCTAATTATATATTGTCTATTTCATTAAATACTTCTTCCATAGAATATACTCTATTGGCATTTATATCATCTAGTCCTTTTTGTAATTTTTCTTTTAAATCTTTTTTGCTTTTTATTATAACTCTTTCAGGAGCTTCTTTTTCTATAATAGACATATTTTACCTCTAATCATTCAAAAAATTCATTATTAAGTCAATTAAAACTTCTTTTTCTTTAGGATTTGATTCAGCAATTAAAAGTGTTAGTGCTGCTAAAGTATTATTATCTATTGTTTGTTTTCCGTTTTTATATAGTATGTCATAAAAATTCAAGAAATATATAAATAATGTAGCTGCGATACGCTTATTTCCATCTGCAAAAACATGATTTTTAACTATTAAGTATAAGAAATTTGATCCTTTCTCTTCAATGCTTTTATAAATATCTTGTCCTGCAAAACTTTGATAAATATTACCAATAATAGACTCTAATCCTTTATCTCTTTCTACGGCAAATAAAGAGCTTTCTTGATTGAATCGTAATTTTTCAATAACCTCTAAGCAATCTTCATATTTAATAATACGTTCATCAGTATTTCCTTTTATTTTCCTTAATGTTTTGTGATCATATTCGTCTAATAAATCTAAAGCTTTTGAATATCCACCAATAACTTTTAAAATCTCTTTTGCATCATCACCTTCTAAACGCTCGTCAATTCGATTTGCAATATCTATTAATTTTATGGTTTTTTCTAAGTATTCTAATCTTCTTTGATTCACTGCATAACCTTTTAACATATAGTCTTTAAGAATTTTATTAGCCCATTTTCTAAAAACAACACCATTTTCTGATTTTACACGATATCCAACTGAAATAATAACATCTAAATTATAGTATTCAACATTGTATGTTTTTCCATCGCTAGCAGTTGTCGCAAATTTTGCGACAACTGAATTATCATCTTTTAATTCTTCATTTAATGCATTATTAATATGTTTACCAATGGTCTTGATATCTCTATCAAATAATTCAGAAATTTGTTGTCTATTAAGCCACACAGTTTCATCTTTCAAGTTTACTTCTAATTTTACTCCTTGGTTTTCAAATAAAATAATTTCATTCTTTTTATCGTTCATAAGAACACATCCTTTTCAATAAATTTAGTTCTTATTATTTATACTGCTACTTTTAAAATTCATTATTTATTATTTGCGAACTATTGTTTTTATTTTATTAAAAATTATTACATTTGTCAACAAATTTTGCAAAAATTTCCTATAAAAATATACTACCCATTATTGTAATAGATAGTACAAAAAATATATTAAATTTTAGCTTCTACTTTATATGTAATAATTTTAAAATAAAATTTTTAAATTTAGTAAAAAAATTATCTTTATATTCAACCAAATCATTTTCTTTTATGTTAACTTGCTTTATATCTTCAGCTTTATTGTTATATTTAAATAAATCATCAGAATTATATCTTTTATTTTTTTCTATTTCTGATTTGATTTCATTTAATTTTATAATTTCTTCTAACTTTTTCTTTTGCTCTTCTGTTGAAAAATAATCCCTAAACAATGTAACAATAATTGCACTTGCTTCTTTAGATATGTTTTGCTTTGCTAAGTCAATTTTGGGATCTATAGAAAAAATATAATCATTATCCATATGCATTTTATAAAATTCAATTTTTTCTTGTGGTATTTTATTATATTCTTCTTCAGGAAAGTATTTTATTATTTCTAGTACCTCTTTATATGCTTTTGCGTATAAATTATTAATCATCTGCTAATTCTCCCTCTTTTATTATTTCATCTGTACTCATTTCTTTATTTTCTATTTTATCTACGGTTCGAATTTCTTCTAATACACCATCCTGATTGATTAAACTTTTGGCGGCTTGAATTGGTAAAATCGTATTTTCATTTTCTTTAGTTTGAGCTTCATCCCCCATAAAAGTATATGGATATCCTTCTAAATAGTCTTCTAAAATTCTTGCCTTTGTAAATCCATATAGATTTTCAAATTGTTTTTGATTTATGAATAGTCTTCTATAATTTTGTTCGTCAATAGCTATTCCCTTTTGTTTATAAAACATATATCTTGCATAACTTAATTCTGTACTTTGCATCAAATTTTTTGAATCTTCTACTGCTAAAAAGTGTAAATTTATAGAATCATAAAATTTTATTTTTTGTTGCATGTTTTCTATACTATAGCTATATATTGTAGGTAAACTCTTTGTCATTTTTATTACGTCTTCTCTGCTATATCCTAATTTTTGTATATCTTCTATTTTTTCTTGCATATTTTTTATACTTAAGTTATATATTGTAGGCAAACTCTTTGTCATTTTTATTACGTCTTCTCTGCTATATCCTAATTTTTGCATATCTTCTATCTTTTCTTGCATCTTTTCTATACTATAGTTATATATTGAAGGTGAAACTTTTGTCATTTTTATTACGTCTTTTTGGCTATAACCTAATTTTTGCATATCTTCTAATTTTTCTTGCATGTTTTTTATACTTAAGCCATATATTGCAGGTAAATTTTTTGTCATTTTTATTACGTCTTCTTTTCTATAACCTAATTTTTGCATATCTTCTATTTTTTCTTGCATATATTCTATGCTTAAGCTATATATTGCAGGTAAACTCTTGGTCATTTTTATTACATCTTCTCTGCTATAACCTAATTTTTGTATATCTTCTATTTTTTCTTGTATGTTTTTTATATTACGACTATATATTCCAGGTAAACTTTTTGTTATTTTTATTACGTCTCCTCTGCTATAACCTAATTCTTGCATATCTTCTATTTTATCTTGCATATTTTTTATACTTAAGCCATACAATGCAGGTAAATTTTTTGTCATTTTTATTATGTCTTCTTTGCTATATCCTAATTTTTGCATATATTCTATTTTGTCTTGCATTTTTTCTATACTTAAGCTATATATTGAAGGTGAATTTTTTGTTATTTTTATTATTTCTTCTTTGCTATAGCCTAATGAAAGTAAATAATTATAATTATCATTTACTTTATTTATTAACGTTTCTGGTTTATTTCTTTTAAATATATATGAATTTAGTATATTATTTGTTTCTTCTTCAGTATATCCAATATTCAAAAATACTTTTCTTAATTCTTCCATAAATTATTCTTCCTTTTTACTATATTTCTTCAAATATAAATAAATTTAAACTCATGTCATTATTTTTATTCCATTATCTTCTACTTTATAAATTTTTCATTTTTTATATTATAGCATAATTTGTTGTTTTAAATTTGCTTTATCTAAGTCAGTCTGAGTTGAAGATATTTTATGAGGGTCTAATATTTCTTCAGAAAAATCATCAATTGATTTTGCTCTATATTTTAAATTGTTTCCTATTATATTTAAATAATCTTTAGCTGTATAATCTGTAGTTAATTCATTTGGATTTAAATAATCAATATTATTTGCCTCATAAAAATGTTTATCTCTTCCACTAAATATTACAGCATCAAAATAAGCTTTTATCACTTCGGCTGTTGCTTCAATATAACCTTTTTGTAAAATTTGTTCTGCAATTTCTTTTCTTTTTTCATCAGAAGTCATAAAGTATCCAATAGAACATCCTCTAACTTCCCCTCTCATAACTCCAATTCTTCTTGGATTAGCTTCTTCTTTTGTAAAAAATTGTCTATATGTACAATCTCCCAAATAATTTTTATGAGTTCCATCAGAAAAAGGTACTCTTATTATTGTAAAATGATGGAATGTTCCATAATTTAGTTCTTGATTTATTCCTATATGAATAGTATGTAACCCCATTTTAGAACATATTCTTTCTAATTCATCACTTGTATTAATACATTGGCGTGCTAATGAATCATTTTTTAAGTCAGTACATTTTGCTAATTTTCCTCTTGTTTGATGTACAATATAATCTAAAAGTTTTTCTGCTTCTTCATCAGTACTAATTTTAGTAGGCGCTTCCCCATTAAAATTTTTATCAAATATTGGTTCTGACTGTATTGGTAAAAATTCATTTTTTAACATATTTTCAACTTTAAATATTTCAATCTGTATATCATCATTCTTTAAATCTACTTCTTCATATGTTGCAAAATGATCATACATTGCATTCATTGCTTCTTCTATAATTTTGTCCCTATTTGGGGTTGTTTTATCTAATTGAATTGCTCTTTTTGCATTTTCAATTAATTCTTTTCCTTTTCTATCAACCATTGCAAATTCATTTATATCTGGGTTTTCTCCATCAAATATATTATAATTTATTTCATTATTCATTTTGGTTTAAAACTTCCTTAACATTATTTTTAACATATATAATTTTGATATAATTTGAATAGTGTATATATTAATTACCTAATCCATCTTTATATGGTAAGTCTTCAAATTCTATATTTTGAATATCTATAATTTTATTTTTCTCATCAAATTCAAGTTTAAAAACTTCAGGAGCATTGATTTTCTTATCAAAAATTTTTTTATTTTCAAATAAAAATTTCATATCATCTTTTTCACCATTATACTCAAATTTACACCAATTCATTATAAAAAAAGTTATAGCATATCCATGAGAAAAAATTGCTATTCTTTTTCCTTTATGGATGTCTAATATTTCATTAAATGCTTCTGTAAATCTTTCTCTTACTTCTTTTTGACTTTCTCCACCTTCTGTTTTATAATTTTCATCAATATATTGTTGGAGCCACCAGTCTTTTACTATATTATTATTTGTTTTTCCAAGTCTTCTTTCATCAAATCTTTCATCTATAGTAACTTTTAAATTCTGTTTTTCTAATAGGTATTTTGCTGTTTGAAGAGTTCTGACACAATTACTTGTATAAACTACATCTATATTTTGTAATTCATCTTCATTACTCAAAATTTCAGCACGTTTTTCTCCTTCACTACTTAAAACAATTTTTTCATTTTTAATAATATTATTTTGATTTGTATTATATTGTAATATATTTTTATTGTTAAATCTGACAGAATGTCTAATTAAATATATGGTTGTTTTTATCATAAATATTACCTCACAAATTTCTTACTTAAATCATATTTTTTAATTTAGTTTGTATTATATAATAAAAAATTGATACTTACAACTAATTATGGGATTTTTGATTTTTGTTTTTTTCTATATGAATATTATTGAATTATGAATCAATAATAATTGTGACAGGTCCATCATTTATTAAATCTAGTTTCATGTGAGCTCCGAAAATTCCTGTTTGGACTACAGAAATTTTTTTCTTACATTCATTTACAAAATATTCATATAATGGTAATGCTATGTCAGGTTTTGCAGCATCTGAAAATGATGGTCTATTCCCACTTTTTTTACATTCTGCATATAAAGTAAATTGAGAAATAATTAGTAATTCACCATTCACATCTAATAATGATAGATTCATTTTATCATTATTATCAATAAATACTCGTAAATTTGTTAGCTTTCTTACTAAATAGTCAGCATCTTCATAAGTATCGGTATTTTTAATTCCTAGCAATACAACAAAGCCTTTATTTATTTCTCCTACTGTAGTATTGTCTACTTTAACATTGGCATTGCTAACCTTTTGAATTACAATTTTCATAATATTTTTCCTTTCTAATTTTAAATTTATATAATTATTAATTTATAAAAGTTATAAGCGACATAACAAGTATGTCGCTTAGCCAGAGAAAATAAAAAGTCACTTGTTTTTTGCTGCACTTATTATAGAGAAACACAGCAAAAATGATATTGTTGCCATAAGTACATACTCTTGTAGGCAGTATGTAGAGTACTTTACGTATTCCAGTCCTACAGAATATATAACATTACCCTGAATTTTACAAGGGTAAGAGTAAGTAGCATGCTGCTTACTTTCTGGCAGTACAATTATTACTGTCATCCTGCATTCCTTTTCCTTATCGGAGATGAGACTACAGAATGTCAGAAAACGAATTTCTTCTTCACCATCTTTTGGTACAAAAGGCATAGATAACCCCTGTCCAGAAGAATTTAAGGCAATAGAGTCTGCAAGTACCCGACATTTTTCTTTTTCTTCGGGAGTTTGTAACCTTGTGAAAAAGGTTATTGCAGCTAATGCCACTATGGTGAAAATGAATGAAACAATCAAAGATATAATCGTCTTTTTCATATTCATCCCCTCCTGGGTAAAAATTTATTTATGTCAAAGCACAATCTCTGGCACTTGTGCTATTATTTTAGGGATAACTGTACTAAAGCATTAGCTTATAGTTATTCTATTATATCATTTTTTGGTAATTATGTAAATAGTTATCTAAAATAAAAACAAAGAAAGAGCATATTTCAGCTCTTTCTTGCGCTTGTGAAGAGTTAGTTACATTTTGCGCAGCAACCGCAACTTTATACACTCGATTATTTCTGTTGAGCTAATTCCTGGAGTCCTAGGATTTTTTATTCCTTCAATCCCACAAAGTTCAAACAGTTGCTGTCTAGCTTCTGAAATTTGGGGATTATCTTCGTGAACAAAGATATTTGGCCTAATCGTTCGAATTACAGGAGTAAATATGGTCAGCCACTCAAATGATGACGTATTATCATATTTAAACTCCCTGGGAAGCGCCTTCATTACGTCGTATTCTGCAAGTACGACATAATCTGAGGAAACGCAATGTGCGATTGCTTCCATACGATCATCCTGGCAAATAACAGGAGGATCTTCTTTCTTCAAAGAGGCTGCTTTGTCGCTTTTTACAGCTACAATTAAAACATCACCATAAGTTTTTGCTGTAGCTAACAAGCGCATATGGCCTATGTGGAAAAGATCAAATGTACCTGAGCACATAACGATCTTTTTTCCTTGGTTGCGAAAAGGTTCTAACTCCTTATTAAGAGCCTCATAGTTGCTACCATAAATCTTGTTTTTTACCTGATGCATAACATCATCCTTTCTGTAAATTACATGACAACAAGCTTATATATAATCTGCCATTGGCAGAAAATTAATAACTAATCAACAACAGTTTCTCCATATTTTAAATATTGTTTCAGACTATTTAAAACAGGTTTATTTAAATGAAAAATGTTATCTGGCAAATTATCTATATCAAACCATTTTAAATTAGTGACTTCTCCATCAGAAAAATTAATTTCACCTTTATAATCATTGCAAATAAATGCATGGCTTAATACAAATACTTCGTCTTGTGATTTTTCATATTTATGATATAGTTTTTTACCAGAAAAAATTCCTAAAAGCTTTGGATTTATAGGTTCTATATTTAGTTCTTCTTTCATCTCTCTTTTTAATGTGTCTAAATATGTCTCACCTATTTCCATTCCTCCACCGTGCAGTGCCCACATTCCATTATCTTCACGCTTTTGTAGAAGTACTTTATTGTTTTTATAAATAACTAATACGACAACAGGTCTATGCATAGGAATATGACCTACTAAATTACGTATATATTTTTCATTATAAATTTCCATAATTTTTTATCCTCTCTTATTATAATAACACAAAAAAGCACAAATATCAACTTTTACAAGTTGTTATCTGCACTTTTTATTTGTTTTAAATCATTATATACAAACTTTTTGGCAAAAATATTCATTCTATCTATAAATATATCTCCTGATAAATTGTATTTTTCATATTTGCAGTTTTGTTTTAAATCATTGATAGCATTTACTACGTATTCTTTTGATTCTATTCCGTTTGCAAAAACATAAGAAAATATACGATGTGCTTCTCCATATCCTTTATTAATCATATCTTTTGAAGATTCTTGATCAAAAGATAAGGATTTTGAAATTGATGTCGGAATATCAAAATTAATTTCTATTACGTTTTTATTTTCAAAAGTTTGATATATGTAATTATCTTTGTCAAAATGTACTACAATAATGTAATCTAAGTCATAGTTTGCTAATGGCTTTACAGGTATGTTATCTATTACAGCTCCGTCTACATATTTAGAATTATCGATTTGTATTGCTTTATATACAGGTACAAATGATATAGAAGCTTTTAAATAATCTTCTATTTGGTCATCTCTAATATTTTTTAAATTTATATAATTCAAATTCATTTTCGTAATATCTAAACAAGTTGTATAGAAGTCCATATCAATTGATTTATGGTTCTTTACAATTTTAGTAACTTTATCTAATATATTACTTCTTTTTACAGAACTACGTAAAAATGTTCTTACATTAAATTGCTCTGTATCTAGCCATATATCCTGAAAGTCTTCTAATCTATCTTGTACATAAGCATAAGCAGCAATTGTACCAACTGAAGATGTAGAAATACATGAAATGTTTTCTTTTTTTACAAATTCTTGTAATGCTTTTAAAACTCCAATTTGGTATGCTCCTTTTACCATACCACCTGATAATACTAATCCTATTTTTATCATTTTATATCCTCATTTTTCTTAAATTTATCTACCACTCTTCTATTTTATCAAATTTCGACATATATGTAAATAATATTTACTATTTTTTTGCAAGATTTTTATGATTAATTTATGATAATGTCTTAAGTAGTAACTTTAGAAAATGTCCCAACTAATAAATAAATGTTCCCTAAAAATCAAATAATAATTTTATTATTAAGATTTTTAGGAGGATATATGAGAAAGGTTGAGTTAAGA
>JAFRDD010000068.1 GCA_017404025.1 Clostridia bacterium | reverse complement strand
TGTTTAGCACAAACTATTAGTAATCCATTATAATCATTAAAAAGTAAGCCACACCTAATAAAAATTAACTCTTATACACATAATAAATTGGAAATTAAAATGGGTGTAAGAGGAAGTGTAGAAGGTGATAAGTATAATGGATAAACAAGATATTATTTTAATGTATATTAGAGATCAAAAATCTAAAAGATCTATAGCTCGAGAAACTGGCTTTGCCAGGAAAACGGTTGACAAATATATAAATGAATATGAAAAGCAACTAGTAGAATTGGGGATAGATCCACAAGATAAAATAAAACGTCAAGAATTAATAAAAGAACTTACAGATAAACCTATTTATAAATCTTCACCAAGAGTTAAGACTGTAGTAACTGAAAAACTTGTTGAAAGAATTAAATTTTATTTGGAAGAAAATAAAAGAAAAAGACTAACAGGTCTATCCAAGCAACAAAAAAAGAAAAAAGATATTTATGAAGAGTTGCTGGAAGAAGGTTTTAATGTAAGTTATACAACTGTTTTAAGAGTAGCAAATAAATTAGAAGCAAAGGCACATGAGGCATATATAAGACAAGAATATGTACCAGGTAATGTTGTAGAATTCGATTGGGGAACAGTAAAAATTCATGTGAATGGAGGTGCACTTAGAGAATATCAGATGGCTGTTTTTACATCTGCATATAGCAATCTACGATGGGCGAAGCTATTTCCAAAACAAGATTCTCAGTGCTTTGTAGAATCTCATAGTGATTTTTTTGAATATGTTGGTGGCTCATTCGCTCAAGTTGTATACGATAACATGAGGGTTGCAGTACGTAAATTTATTTCTAAAACTGAAAAGGAACCTACAGAAGAGTTATTAAGACTTTCATTATATTATCGTTATAAATTTAGATTTTGTAATGTAAGATCCGGAAATGAAAAAGGCCATGTTGAACGTAGTGTTGAAGTAGTTAGACGTAAAGCTTTTTCTAAAAAAGATACTTTTGCTTCATTAGATGAAGCTAACGAATATTTATTAAAAGTATGTGAAGGTTTGAATAACAAAATTACCTTAGGAAAAGATAAATCTCCTTATGAATTATTTTTAGAAGAAAAGCCTACCTTATTACCTACTTTAGGTAAATATGAAGCTGCTAGAATGGAGTCACTAAGAGTAGATAAATACTCTACTATAATGGTAGATTCATGTCATTACTCTGTTCCTGATAGGTTAGTAAATAAAATTGTTAAATGTAAAATATATTCTAATGATATAATAGTATATTTTGATGATGAGAAGGTAGTACACCATAAGAAAAATCCTGGTAGACACCAGTGGATAATAGATATAAATCATTATCTTACAACTTTATTTAGAAAGCCTCACGCATTAGTAACTAGCAGTGCTTTTAATCAACTTGAAGAAAAGTTGAAAAATCTATATGAAAAATATTTTTTTGGAAAGGATAAAGAATTTATAAGGCTTTTAGATTTAATAGGAAAAGTAGGAATAGAAAAAGTAGAAAAAAGTATTTCAATAGTTAACAACTCTACTCCAACTTCAGTTACACTAGATAAAATCGAATTCATATGTCAAAGAAATAATGATATGGAATTTTATAAACAATACTTTAAAGATAAAGATTCTGCAATTATAAATAATTCTCTACATATGTTAAGTGATTATGCCGATCTGCTTTCTGAAAGAAAGGGCGATATTAGTTAATGAAAGACAGAAATAAAAAAGCATTTATTAAAGGAATCTATGAATATGCCACTTCACTTAAATTATCTGCCTTTAAACTAGACTTAGAATCTGTTATAAATGAGGCAAATACTACTGATTTGAGTTATGAGGAAATAATTTATACCTTATTACAAAAAGAGTATGATTACAGGCAAGAGCAAATGAGGAAGAGTAGAATAAGAATAGCTAATTTTCCTTATAAAAAGTATCTTGAAGATCTTGATGTAAATGAATTGCCTAAAGATGGGCGCGAAAAATTAAAGATTTTGAGTACATTAAACTTTATTCCAGAGGGGCAAAATATTATTCTCTCAGGAAATTCAGGTACTGGAAAAACACATATTGCTATTGGATTAGGGATTAAAGCCTGTTTAGCTGGTTATAAAGTATTATTTACAACAGTACCATTATTTATAACACAATTAAAAGAGCTACGCTCTTCGAAAAGTTTAAGGGGGTTTCAGAGTAAATTAGAAAAATATGATTTAGTCATACTTGATGAATTTGGATATATATCATCCGATAAGGAAGGAGCTGAACTTTTATTTACTAACCTGTCTATAAGAACAGGTAGAAAATCTACAATTATAACAACAAATTTATCTTTTGATAGATGGGGGGAAGTTTTTACCGACCCAGTCATGGCTGCGGCTATGACTGATAGGTTAACTTATAAATCATACATGATAGATATGAATGGTGAATCTTATAGAATGAAAGAAACAAAACAATGGTTAAAAGAGAGTGAAAAGCAAACTTGCTAAATTCCATTTTTACCATATGCTGATGGCTGACTTTTTAATGCTTTTTTGGTTCCAAGTTGATGTATAAAATACA
>JAFRDD010000067.1 GCA_017404025.1 Clostridia bacterium | reverse complement strand
CTTTATATACATAAAATGTAAATGAATAATCAATATCATCAATCATTTGTGTACGAGTTAAGAATATCTTATTTACTGGTAGTGGGTCTGTTAAATTATCTCCCCCTTTATCAATTGGTAATGAAATTGCAGAAAATGCACTCATATTTTCACTTGAACCAATATTTACAGGCATATCAATAAATTTTTCTTTATGACCTGATTTTATATCTCGTACTGTATATTTTAAATCTATCTTATCTAAATACCAAGGAATACCAACTTTATTTACTAAATGCCATTCATCATTAGTAGTTGGTGTTGGGTCAGGATTTACTGGTTGGTTAGAAGTAGTCTTATTTAATGTAATATTTATTGTTGAGTTTGAAGATGAAGAATCTATTGTATAAGTGTTATATTCATATCCATCTGCACTAAAATATAATATGGTGTCAGCATATACACTATCAATAGTAATTTCACCTGAACTTGATGCTACAGATATTATTGAGCCATCATATGCATCTTTACCTCTTACTGAAACACTCCCAACAATATTTTCTGCATTATTATCTTTTACAATAAATGTTATGTTTGTTTCTGGAACTTTTTCTTCAACTAATGTAATGTTTATTGGACTAGAAGAATCTGGTTCATATGCATAATCAAGAACTATTCTATATGTTTTATAATTTCCACCAACAATAAATTCTATATCAGAGAATCTATTTGTATAAATTTGCAAATCACTATTAGATAATCTGTTAACATATGTTTTAGATGTATCACCTGGAGTTCCTGCTAAAATATTATCAACTACATTTCCACCAACTTTAATACGTATTTTACTAATTGCATCCTCGCTATTTGTAAATCCACTATAATTTGAAAAATGGAATAAGTAATTACCACGAACAAGAGCATCATCCCCAGCTCCACCAGAGTTTTCAGTATACTTTTGGAGTGTAATATTTATTGATAATCTTGATATTGGATCTTCATCAAAATCATGTCTTTCTGCAATATAATATCCTTGTGCAGGTGGATTTTGCTGATAAAAATAAATATATCCTCTTTTTACTGTACCAACTACACCGATTGCTACTGTAAAACTACCAGTAGAATCTGTTTCTCCTGTTGCAATATCAGCTTCCCCGCCGCCATCATATAATTGATAAACAATGTAGCTAATGCCAACTAATACAAATCCATTATCTGCATCTTTTACAGAACCTTTAAGTTTAGTATATGTTAATTCAATTGGATCAATTGAATTATTTCCCCCACTCCCATTATCACCGCCGTCATTATCTCCTGGATCTACTGGTATAATAGTACCGCCTGAAGTGCCATCCCAATTACCATCTAAATTATAATTTTCATGCTCTTCATCTTCATATTTATATGTACTGCTAGCTGCTTTTGACATGTAATGTATAAAAAACTTATTTTTATTCTGATTTTGATTTTCTCCAATATATACTTCCTTGGTCAATTATATATTCTCTATCTTTCTTTTCTTCTTCCTCTTCTCCCTTAACCATAAGTTCATATAATGAATTATATCTTACTATTGAATATTTTTCTGATTTAGACTTAATATGGTCTTCATTATTAGCAATCATTATGTTAACTGAAGTAACAATATATTGAGTCTTAATAGAATTTCTATAATTCTTTGCAGTAAACTTAATAGTAAGTTTTTTCTTTTGTCCTTCTGTTGAAGGATATACTGTCTTTATATCAAGGGCTTGTTCTTTAGTATATAATTTTTCATCATTATAATTTACTTCCAAAATATCTACATTAGGAAATTCATTTGTTCCTTGTTCAAATTGTATACTTAATATGAAATCACATGTAGTAATTATATCAAATACTGCACTTACAGTTTGAAGTGGCATATTGATAACTTCTTCTCCAGATTTAGGATGTACAAGTTCTGCTACAGAAGTTTCATTTATTACAAACAACTGTATATCTTTATCTTTAAAAAGAATATTTCCTGAACTAAGAAAATCATTATATTCATCTATTTTCTTTTTATATTCTGCTACAGTGTCAGTATATTTTGAGATATATGAATTTATCTTATCATAATCTCTCATTGATATTTTTCCATCTTTTACTGTTAATGATGAAGAATCAATTCTTACTAAACCATAATTTGCTGTTGATGCATTATCAAGTTTTTCTTCATTTACAGTAATATCATCATTTTCATTAAATATAATTGTTTGATTGTCAGGTTTTGATATGCCAAACTTATCTTCTGATGCAAATGAAAGTCCTTGTGTATTTACAGAAATTACTCCATCTTCAATATGTACAGTATTATCTCCCCCAATTAATAATCCATATTCTTCATTTGTAGCTCTAGAAAGAGTATCTACATTTAATGTAACCTTTCCATTTATTGTAACTATTGTCTTTCCATCTCCAATTCCAATTCCATATTGATGTGTTTCATTATTAGCATAATTAAGACTATCAGTTGCTACATAAAGAATATCACCATCAATTCTAAGAGTCTTTCCATCTATTCTTGCAACACCAAGGTTTGTTTTAGTTGCAGATGGAATATTATTCATATTTATATTTACAGAATTTCCAGATATATTGAAATCATCACTTAAAACATATGATAAATCAAAATATAATCCTCCTGTTGAATTCTTTATTGTTACATTGTCAATATGCATTGATAATGCATCATCTTCTTCAGAATAATAAAGTCCATTTCCTTCAGATATTGAATATGTAATTCTTGCTGGATTTCCACTAGAATCTGTTGCTATCAATGAATATGTTCCAGTATCATTTAAACTTTCATCAACATTTGACGTAATTATAAGTGTATTTGCTGGGAGATTACTTCCAGTAAGTACATTATATGAATATGTATTAGCAACAGCTATGCTAAATTGTTTTCCATAAGAATCTCTAATATTACCAATATGTGACATTAATTATCCGTTGTTTTTTATTTCTGCAAATGTTGTCTTTAATAAATCATTATTCTTATATTGGAGAATATGTGTTTCTTTATAATCATCATTACTTATTCCTCCAAATGATTCTTCATCTGTAATTACATTAGTTTCTTTACCTAATGAATCATTATTTGTAAATGAATTTCCTGCTGGTGTTGATTGTATGTTACTTCCTGTCTTATCTTTACCACCATTTGTGTATTCATGTCTTTCTGTATTCAAGTTTATAAATGTTTCTGAATTATATGTTCTTTCTACAGAATCAGTCTTATTATTCAATTTGTCAGTAAACAAATTAGTATTTGTTTTAAATGTTTCAATAATTTGTTGATTCTCTACTTCTGTTCTTTCATTAATACAAGGATAATTTGTAGATACTTTATATTGTATTTCCACAAGTTTTTGATTAGTATCTGTACTTTCCATATCAACTTTGTTCATTTGAATTTGATAATTACTGTCAAGTTCAATTGAACATTGAACTACTTGTCCCAAATAAACAACATTAAAATATTGTTGAAATGCTACTTTATCAATAAGTTCTTGTATTAAGATAATTGATTCATTAAAATTTGAAAGAACATATCTTGCAGATAATGCCATTTCAATTGGTAATCTTCTCATTTCAGCATTATATCCTTTTACATCATTTCCATCAAGTCTCTCATATTGTCCTCTAACATACGGTGCTGAAAGTTCTTCTAAAGGAATTTGAATATCACCAATTTCAAGTACACATCTTGGCATTTTCATATACATATAATCTTCTCCAGTAGTTTCAGACATTGAGAAATTATAACCATTTGATTCAACATAAAGATATGATGAACCAGTAGTGAATATGAAATGATTTATTCCTTTGTTATATAAAAGAATATTTTGTGTTAACCAAGCAAGAGTTCCTTTCATCAATATAGCAAAGAAACGTTCATCTCTGTTATAGAGATTATCAAAACGCTCAAGATTCCAAGGTCTTAGCCATGTTGATGTATTTTTGTTTTGTTTCAATATCTTTTGCATATTGATAAAAATTCAATTATATAGTTAAAAATAATTTTTGGCATTTATTTTATGCATAAAATATGATTAAATTAATATTTTTAATTAGAAAATCAATAATCATAAAATATGACATATATAGCAATAAACACAATAGGGGATTATCCTGAAGACTTCTTAACAGCAAAGGTAGATGTTGAACATTATTTAATAGAAACAGGAGAAATTGAAAAAAGAATGCGTCTTGATGAATTCATTGTATATCTTAACATTCAGAAGACAATATATATGAAAGGACAAAAGAGTATTGCCTTTAGAATAATAAAAGGAGAAAATGATGAATATGTATTTTATAGCTTATTAGATAATGATGAAGAATTATTTGATTTATTTAAATCAGCATTAGAAAAACTTAAATATGATTTCTCATCATTAAAGAAAATTGAACCTATTGAACTTATTCAACTTGATTTAAGTAAAGAAGAAGTATTTATGTTTGATTTTGTCGTTTATAAATGAGGAAATTTAATGATTGATTATTAAAAACAGTAAATTATATATAAAGCTTCTTTAATGATGCTAGAGGAAAAAAGAAGTACCGTAGATGATGAATATCACGGTACTTTTACTTTTTATTTTTTTATTGATTAATAAACTTCAATAATTGGAGAACGAGTAATTGATTGAATTGTCCATTCTCTTGTTTCACCTTCCATCATTTCTTTTACTTTCTTTTCTACACCAACTACATCAAAAGCATCTACAAGGTGAACTTCCTTATTCTTTTTAATCTTTCCCTTTTCATCCTCTTCAACAATCTGAAGATTAACTAACCAATACTTATCTTTTGGTCCCATTTTATATGTACATATATTTTTATATATTTTAATATAGAAAAAGAGATTGAAATTAATCAATCTCTCAAGAAGTAGTATGTTATAATTAGTTTTAAACTATAAGTGCTAAATACATACCAATGAACATAATCATTTCAGCCCAGAAAGTAGTTGCAGATTTTAATGTCTTTGTTATAAGTCCTGAACCTAATGAAATGACTAAAGCAATAATTACACACCACCACTTTCCTAAAACAAGAATAATAAACAATAATGCACAGAGAGCACAAAGCCAAGCAAATATTGCATGCCATTTACAAACTTCTGGTTTAACTGCCCAATCAGGTGTAAGAGATACACAAATCAAATATACTGGTGTTAAGAAGCCTAAGAATTGTAATAAATGACCATCACTTATTTCTAAAAGTACTGGTAAAATAAGTACTGCAGCTATAAAAGTAAGTATGCTCCATAAATTCATATTTGGTATTGGAAATTCTTTATTCCAAGCAGTTGAATAATCACTGTATGATGGAA
This sequence comes from Clostridia bacterium, assembly GCA_017404025.1. Classification (GTDB taxonomy): domain Bacteria; phylum Bacillota; class Clostridia; order TANB77; family CAG-508; genus CAG-269. The sequence goes on along the minus strand of JAFRDD010000067.1, from coordinate 41,878 downwards.
GTAAACCAAATTTTCCAATTCCTAAAAATATGAAACAAAATAGTGTTAAGCAACTTAATAATGTAAATAAAACAACATTCATAGATTAATTATTCTTCTTCTTTTTTATCACATTCGCATGGATTTTTTCCACACTTAGGACATTTTTCATCTTCTTTTGAATCTTCTTTTGAATCATCAGCAGAATCATCTTCATCTGCATCATCAACATAATCTCTCCATTCTCCTAAAAGTTCTTCAAGTTTACGTGTCTTTTCAGCATATGCTTCTTCTCTATGGGCAGCTTCATCATTTCTTCTTGCATTGATATAATCCTGCATTAATTCATAAAGGCCTTCAGCATTATCTAAAGAATCTTTCTTTAAATGTACTTTAACTTTTTCATCTTCAATTTCTACTAAGTCTTCTCCACCAATTTCTTGTACAGACTTTAAAAAATCCTCAACACCTTCACATCCATTAAAATTGAATGTTATGGTTTTTGAAGCAGGTACAGATTTTTCTTCTGCAGCTTCATGAATGTATTCTAATAAAGTTTTCATAATTTTTATATATTATTTTTGAATAAATTTGACATCTTCTATAGAGTCACCATATACACTACCTTTCATATTAGCTGCATCTTCAATTGTAATTACTTTAAATCTATACTGGCCAGAAAGTTTATAATCTTGTTTTGCAGCTTTAAGTATTGCATTAGCTTCTTTCTTATCTTTAAAAATCATACCATTTTCATCAAAGTAAAAATAATGATATGTTCTTTTAAGATTATTTATTCTTGAACTTGTATCAATTCTTGATTGATATGCATTTATTACATATGAATCTCCAAGTCCTGCTTTTACTAAATCATTTAATATAGAATGAGAAACATGAGGTGTATCAGGTAATGAATCATTTACATTTTTAGCAGCTTCTGTTTTAATATAAAAATGTTCATTATCAAGCATAAGTTTTACTTTTCCTGCATGATTTCTTCCATTTGCATATTTACAATACATTACATTATCTGTTTTAAATGATTTACATGCATCTTCTGCATCCTTTTCTTCAGGATGAACATACGGAACATCACTTTTAGATTGTGATATTTCAATATCTTTATCTAAATGTAGTTTCTCCGTTATATATTTGTTTATATTAATCATATGATTGTTTATGTTTATCTTTTCTTGAATAATTTTTCTTTGATTTATGAAGGCCACCCATTCTTACTGGTTTACCATGTCTTTCAATTTCTTCTTCTCTTGAAGCTTTTCTATTTGCTTTCATAAAATCTTTTTCACCAATTTTACCACAGGAAATCTTTCCTTTACAATGCTCAAAGTAATTTCCTTCTTCTTGGTCAATGAATTCATCTAAATATGCACTTAAATTTTTCATAGGCTTAAAATTGTAAATTTGGTAGAAGTTCAGCGAACTGACCTCCATATATTTTAATCTTATTCACATTCATATCTATTTGTTCATTAAATATCCAATCTAATATCTTCATATAATTTTGAATGATATTATAATTACATGCATTCTCTGTAAATGTCATAGGAGAAGGACATTCACAATTTATTACTTTAGCTTTTAAGAACATTAATGCATGTTGTAATGAAATAAATTCTTCAAAGAATACTTTTAATTTTTCAATAAGAACATCATTTGGAATCCATTCATCTTCTGTTTTACGAATTCTAAACCAATCTTCATAGAACTTATAATCACCAAGCATCTTAATAAGCCAAGTATGCATTGCTTCATTATATAAATCATAACAAGATTTTGTAATTTCTCCAGTATCTGATGAACCTGTAATTGAAGAATTACATCCGCATGTTGATGATGTTCCTTGTTTTGTTGTAAATCCTGAATTAAGAATCAATGCTAATGCATCACTACCACAATCTGATTTGAAATTCTTAAAATAATTTAATACTAAGTTATAAATTTGATTCTGTGGTTCTGCTAATACATCAGCAGGAATTTTTGTATGTTCTAAAATAATTGAACAAAATGATGAATAGAAATTATTTAGAGTATCTTCATCAAATGTATTTGTTAAAAGATGATTCTTTTCATTGAAATACTCTACATTATTATAATTCTCATAAATTTCCCCTCTTAAATCTTTCCAATATTTTGTTTGAATCTGTCCAAAATTATCAAGATAATTTGGAAGTATTACACCAAAATCTGGAACTTCAATTTGGTCTGTCAATGCAAGATAATTATACAATGTATAATTTGTGAAATATTCCATTCCTGCAAAAAATCCATCTATACCTCTAACCCATATCTTATTATCCATTAAAGCTTGTATTACTAATGATTCAAAAAGATTGTCTTTATCATTTACAAACTTATCAGTAATGTCAATATATAATCTTGGAATATCTAAAAGTTCACCTTCTGCACTATCTTCAAGTTGCAACCCCCAGTTATCTTCTTTTAAAATAAGATAAGGAGCCCCAAAAGATGTTTCTTGTAATATATATTTTTCATTGAAATATTCTATACCAAATACATTGAAGTTAATAAAAAATCTTCCTCTTACTCTTTCTGGTAATTCTTCATCCATTGTAGCTTGTATAATTGTAGGCTGCAAGTATTGGAAAAATTTATTCATTTTTATAATATTCTTATTTGATTAATTAAAAATAAAAAGTTACATCTAAATGATGTAACTTTCTATCTTAATTATCTTCATTAATTGGTTCATCTTCCTCTTGATGTTCATAAACATCATAAAGATTATGTCCATATTCCTCTAAGAATCCAGCCATGCTATACAATACAGTATCAGGATGAAATGTCATTCCAATCATTAATGTATTGATTGCTTGCATCATATCATCTCCACTAACATCTTCATAAGGAACTTCCCAAATAATTTTCTTATTAGATTGTTCAACAGTCAATCTTGTAAACTTTTTATCTTCGTCCCACTTCATATTTTATAAAAGAATCATATTTATTTTATATTTCTGTTAATTAATGTTTCATCATAGTCTGTTTTATTATCTCTGTTTTTTCCTATATGATAACCATCACAAAACAAACATTTATATGTACTAAAATGAGTATTATGTTTTTCACTCATTTTCTCTGCTGATTTTAACGCAGTTTCTAAATGATTATATGTTATCTTAGGTTTGCCTGTATGTTGATTGATATGGCTGTTTATACTAAATGCTCCCCAAGCATTACCTGTTATGAAAAAATTTCTAAACCAAGTTTTTCTTTTTACTTGGTCTTTAAACCATATCTTAAAGTTTCTCCATTTTATTCTAGGTTTCTGTTGCATGATATTACACTTATATCTTTTATATTTAAATTTTCTATAACACCATCATCATTAATATTACCATAACCAGAAATTCCAAAATTAATTGGTTGTTGTTTAATAAGCTCTTGATATATTCTTCCTTCAAATGTATCTAATAATTCTATGTTTGCCAATATTTCACCAGTATCAGTTTTCTCAATATTTTCAACTTTACCAATTACATAATTTAATTCAGTTGAACCGACTTTATTTGAAACAAATTTATATTCTCGTTTCATATATTCATTTATGGCTTCATCTAAAACGCCTTCTGCATATTGGTATTTTGTATTATTAGTGTCTAATAATTTTGTAGTAATTTTCATAAATTATGCTGCTTCTTTTTCTTTTATTAATCTATCAATTTCTGTTAATAATTCTGAATCAATTCTTTGCCCAGTATATTTATAAACAGAACGTTTCTTCATTAAGTTTTCCTGAAGTCGTTTAAATGCATAATCCTTATCATTCTTATAAACATTACCCATAATGCTTACAAAGTAATTTGGGTCTTGTCTAAATTGTTCAAGTTCAGCTTCTGTCCATTTTCTTGGAATTACTCTACCTAATGAATCAGGTTCAGTTGGTGGAACTACAAAATTTTCAAATGAGAAATTACATGTTCTAACTTGTGAAGGATAAAGTGATGCAAAATCATCACATACATTCCAAGAATATCTTCCGGGTACACAGCCACAGAATGCTCCTTCATAATTTACTTTATATCTTTCAATTGCATCAAAATTCCAAACAACTCTCTTATTGTCTTGATAGAATTCATTAAATACATTAGCAGTAGTAAGCGCAACCTGTCCAAATGCATTGAGTAATGATACTAATGTAATACTTGAAACTGCACATGGACTTTCAAGAGATTTCAATTTATAATGAATCAACAATCCAATAAGACTATCAATTGCGTTATAGAAATAATACCACTCAATATCCTTCTCATACAAATCATTCAAAGTACCTTCATACTTAATTTTATTTGCATTTACTGCATGTTCTCCAACCCAATCCAATGAGTAACTTTCATAAGGTCTTAATATATAATCATACTGCTTTACAATCTCCATATAGTCAAGCCAAATTGAATGAGCTGGTGCTGGAAATTTATGAACAGTGCCATCTTGGTCAACAACCTTAATTGATTTTATTTCTCCTGTTGGCGATGCTTTTCTAAATATGTTATATGCTTCCCCTTTGCCAAAAAGATTAATGGTTCTATTGATAAGATACAAGAAGTCGAATCTATATCCATTCCAAGCAGCTAAACAAGGTATCTTTGGACATATGATTGTAAAGAAATGATGAAGCATTTCCTTTTCAGATTCAAAATACTGATAAAGAACTTTTGGTTCTTTTGTCAATCTTGACTTTGCAAAATCATTTGCATATAACCAATCAAGATATCTTTGTCTTAACAAACCAATTTGTTCTTCATCCATTTGCCTAAGTCCATATACTATGCAAGACATATCAGGACCAACTAATGATATAGATGTAACCTGGTGTAATGCAGTTTCAGGATCAGGGAATGCCTTAGGATCAAATTTTGTTTCAATATCAAAGAAATACAACTTTGGAAAATATTGTGCATGCATTACTTTATTTAATTCATCGGGTAATTCATACATAAATTCCAAGATGTCAAATTCATTTGGTTCATATGTTGTGGTATCTTTGTAAACTTTTCTTGCTTTACGATGATCCCAAGTATCATACTCTCCATTATCATCATATTCATATGTTTTAAAATGATGAAAATATTTCTGGTAAAACTGCCTATTTCCTTTTTCGTCAATGTAACTAATAACTAATTTCTGTTCTTTCTTGTTCCAAGTTCTGTCTAATATCATCGTCAAATTTATTACTTGTATTTGTATTTATAAAATAGAAATTTATTATTGTTATGTTCAATAAAAAACAAGGAGGATAGAATCATCTATCCTCCCGTATAAAGTTTTCGTTAAAGTAACCAATTCCTAAAACCTCCTATCCAATCTCCAGACTATCCAATCTTCATAAAACAGGGACATTCAGGTTATATGTCTTCGCTTTTACTAAATTAATCTGCAGAAGCAATTTAATGTTTTGTTTAATCTCTTCTATTATTAGAGAACTTCTGATTTCTGATTAATCTTGATTAGTTTGGGCTTATATTTTAACTGGGTATAATTAAATTCCAATTATCAAGTCCTTCCTTCATCAATTCAGTTAAAGGCGGTTAAACTAACGATGGTTTCATTGTGCATTTCCAGATTTGTTCTTAAGCTTCTCAATTTTATTTAACCTTTCGCATCGGTTTATAAAAAATCATAATTATAAATGGTAAACCGAAAAAAACCAGCCTAATAAAAATCAAATTGCTAAGATCAAATTACTTTATAAAAAAAGAAGTTCATCTGGGGTTAGCGAGGCTTAACGGCCACAATATCACCTTACTTATTAATCTCTTCAATCATTGCATAGATTTTCTCAGGAGTCTCATTCACCTGGAAATCTTGAATACTGGAAACAGTGTCCATATAAATCGTGCTTACAGTACGACCGCCGACTTCATCAGTATCAATAACACAGATATGTTCAATATTAATAACAACCACAGTGTTGTTCTCGGCGTTATGTAAGCGAATAAATTTCATTTTGTTCATATTCAGTTTTGTTTTAAATAATCGTGATATATTATTATAGAAACATTTTATGATAATTCAATCATTTTTTGATTATTTTTTCTAATTTTAGAAAAATTTAACATCATTGAATATACCTGAAGGCCGGGCTCATACTTGATATGATATTTCTTACAATCATTCTTATCCAAAGACCTATTATTATTAGGACCTTCATACTGTCTAAGAATCAAAATGTTTACTGGCTTAGAACGAATAGACCAAATTACTTTCACAACTTCAAATTTCTTTACAATTCGTTCAGAACCATCCCTAATCTTTCCTCTAAGAACGACTCGGTCACCCACCTTATATCTGTATTTTACGGAATTCTTGGCTTCTTCTTTAGACCTTTTTTTGCCTCTTAATTCCATAGCCTTGGTAATTCCAATCTTAACTTCATTATCAAGACTATCAAATATAGAAACTGTTTCCTTTCCGTCTTTAATTACAGTTACAGATACTTTGCCGTCATCAGTATCTTTATAAGAAATCTCAGCATCCATAGCAAGAGCCTTCTTGATATTATACTGAATTCTTTCGGCACTATCTTTACTTTGGCTCCCCTTAAGCATTGCAACTATTTCTTTATTTACTGTAGGCATTTTTTCTGATTTTTTATTTTTGGGACTGGGTCGTTCATTTTTAGGACCTTCCCAGTCCCCTTCAAAAATTGTCATAATTACTTACCGCTTGAAGTGATAGCATCCTGAAGCTGGATAGCCATACTGTGGAGTTCCTTCTCAATGATTTCCCTCTGATGAGCACCATCGGCATGAATCCTTTCAACCTCCTTAATGGTGGCAATAAGTTCAGATGTGGTAGTCTTAAGAGTATCAAGAGAAATAACAGATTCCTCATTGGCCTTAGCAACAGCAACAGAATTGCTGTGGAGTTTTCTAGCATTTTCAGAGAGCATCTTGTTGGTTGTCTCAGTCAACATAGTCTGAGCCTCAACATTCTTGGTCTGATTATCCATGATAACAGCAATGGACAACTGATTCTTCCAAAGTGGAATGACATTAGTAACAATGTTATTACTCTTTTCAGCGATTGCCATGTTGTTACCCTGAGTAGCTTTAATCTGAAGCAAGTTCTGCTGAAGAACAGCCTCAGTAACCTGCATATCAGCAATCCTCTTCTGAAGAGAACCGATGAAATCCTGCATTTCAGAAATTTCATAATTCTCATATTCCCCAATATGCTCATGCATATTAGCAAGCTTCTTCTCAGATTCCTCAAGAAGAATCTTTGCACCAAGAATAAGCTCACGAATACGATTAATATAAGTAACATTATTGTCAAAGATTTCCTGAAGAGTGGAATTATCCTTCAATGCAACAAGCTTTGCATCTCCCATCTTATCAGCAATCTCATTGACATTCTGTGCAATGTCATTATACTTAATCTTTACATTTTCAATAGTAGTGACGAACTTCTTCACAACAGGGAGCTTACGAAGGAAGTTCTTCCACTTAGTGTCTGCATTAAGTTCATCAATGTTAATCATATTCAACTGAGCAAGCAACTCAGTAGTAAGAGCAACAATTTCTCCGCCGTCAGTAGCTTTAACAGAAGACAGGAAACGTTCTCCATTTTCAGCAACTACGGAATTAAGCTCGGAACCATATTCATGAACCGTTGTAAGGTTATGAACATCGACCTTTTCTGTAAGTGCAAGATACTTGGAACGTTCTTCAGGAGTAAGAGCAGCCAGGCGCTTCTCATAATCGTAACCAGCAACAGTTGCACTCTGAGCAACAGCGACATCCTTAGTCAAATTTGCCATAATCTTAAATAAATTTTTAAATGTTAAATATAAGGTTTAATAAGTTTGTTAAAATCTTCTATAGAAACAGCAATCCAATTATATTTTGAATTCTTCAAATATACAACATAAATTTCCTTATCAAGCTCCTTTCCGTCCTTTGGATCTTTATTTGTTTTAATGATAGAATCAATGTTATCAACATTGACCATGACATCATCACGTATTTGTAAGATTTGCTTCTTAAAATTTCTGTATTTCATATAATTTTATATAATTAACATTTGTAATATAGTAATGAATTCTTTTTATTCAAAATTATTTGAAAAAATCTTCAAATCATTTAGAAATTTTATTTTTTATATATAGAAAACTATCTACTTAATTTTATGGTTTTTGGAAATTTAAATAGCGTTTTAGAAAACGAGCAAACTATAATGGAAGCAGTTGAATCTAATATACTTACTCAGCAGCTTATGAATAGAGGTGCATTTGAAAAACGCCAAAGTAAAGTATCTAAAATATTGTATGCATTATCTCATTATGGAATGAATTATTCAGACCAAGTACTTAAAAATATGCATGCAATTCCAGCAGATAAGTCATTACAACCTAAAGATGATTTATTAATCAATCAGTCTCTTTATGGTGGCATGATGAATAACTGGAGAGTAAAAGGAGAAGAAGACAGAGATTTTAAAGAAAAGACTCTTGAACAAAAAAGAGTTATTCTTAGAAAGATGGCTGCTCAACCTGAACTTGAAGATATTCTTGATGTTATGGCAAATGAATGCATTGTTTATGATGATGACGAAGCATACATTGCACAACCATTCATAGATACAGGTCTTACACAGCAATTAACAGAAAAATCTGCAGAAGAACTTAGAAATGCTGTTGATACTGCATTTTATAAGATGTATATGTTATTAGACTGGAAAAGAACTGCATGGGATGACTTCAAAAGATATTTGATTGAAGGTGTTCTTGCATATGAAATCATTTATGATGATCTTGAGAATCCTCATTCTGTAATTGGTATAATTGACCTTGACCCTGTTACATTAACTAGAGAAATTAAAAATGGAACAACATATTGGGTTCAATTTAAAGGTGTACAAGGTAAAGAAAGATATTTGCTTGATATTCAAGTAATTTATATAAAATATGAAGATACTGGTGTAACTGAGAGACAGTCATATCTTGAACGTCTTATTAGACCATTCAATATCTATAGAATTATTGAGCAAGCTCAAGTTATTTGGACTGTTACACAATCTTCATTTAAAACTATGTTTACTATTCCAGTAAACGGTATGAATAAAGCAAAGGGTATGCAAACCCTTTCACAAGCAATGAATAGATATAAAGAAGATATATCTTTTAATGTTGATACTGGTGAATTAAGAGTAAATGGAAAAGTAAACATGCCTTTCAATAAGGAATATTGGATGCCTGAAAATGAAGCAGGACGTCCCGAAATTGAAACACTTGTTGACCAAGGACCTCAACTTAATGATTCTGACCAAATTAAATATTTCTTATCAAATCTTTATAAGATGTCAAAGATTCCTGAGTCAAGATTTGATAAAGAAGCACAAGCAACTTGGTTTGGCTCAGATCCTACTCAGCAATTAAGAGATGAAATTAATTTCTCAAGATTTGTTACAAGAATGAGAAATGCATTTGCAGAAATTATTCTTAAGCCAATTAGAATTCAAATTGCTCTTAATATTCCAGACATTAAGAATGATAAAAGAATACTTGATTCTATTTCATTACATTTCAATTCATATAATGAATTTAATGAATTGGCTGAAATGGAAGTTATGACTAAAAGAGTTGAATTTATTGGAACAATGAAGGATAGTTTAGTAATAACAAATGATGAAGGAGAAGAAGAATCATTCTTTGATCCTGAATTCCTTATTCTTAAATATCTTAAGATGTCTGAAGCAGACCTTGAACTTAATAGAAAAATGAAGGAAGAGAAGAAACTTAAGAAGGCTGCTGAAGAAGGTGGAGAAGAAGGCGGAGATGAAGAAGAAGGCGGAGATGAAGAAGAAATGTTAGGTAATGAAGAAGGCGGAGAAGAAGGCGGAGGTGAAGAATCTGAAACACCAGAAGAAGAGGAAAGCGGTGGTGAAATAGATTCTGAAATGTTAGGAGATGTACAACCTGAATCAACCGAAACTACACAAGCATAATAATATATGAACTTAAAAGACTTTAAGATAATACCCGGTGTTGTAATTGATGTTGCAGATCCAAAATTCATTGGAAGAGTAAAAGCAGATGCTCCTGGATTATTTAATTCAGAAGTAATGAATAAAGAAGGACTTCCTTGGATTTATCCATTTGTTATGCCTGGTTATCAACGTTTTTCAAAACTTAATAACGGTAGTAAAATATGGATAATGACAAATAATGATTATCATGAATTTTGGTATTGGCCAATGTTTGAATTAAATGAAGATACCAGAAACATAATATCTAAAGACGAAAGTAATTATCAAGAAGCAGAAGTATTGTTATCAAGAAACATGGGAGATGTAAGTGTTTATATTTATTATTCTCCAAGTGACGGAATAATGATTAAACAAGGAGAAAATACTTTTATTCAACTTACACCAGATAATAAGATAATTACTAAAGCAGGAGATGGACAAGTTCTTATTGAAAACAATAATGTATACATAGGAGATACTGAAACATCTAAAATGCAGAAAACTGTAATGGGAGATAACCTTGTTCAAATGTTAAATGCATTAAAAAGTGCTCTTGAACAATTACAGACATTGTCAATGGGTGGATATACAGCTAATCTTACACCTGGCTTTGCACAAGCAGTGCAAGCATTACAAGTTCCATTGACAAATAACTCCCTTCTTACTAAAAAGACAAATGTTGACTAATGTTAGGAAATTATATAAGTAAAGATACATTACCTGGAGATTTGTTAGGAAATCTTGAAGCAGTTACATTAAATGCTGGTTCAAGCTTTTTAGCAGGACAAGCAACAAGTGCCTTTGCTCCTGTAGCAAATATTGCAAGTAATGCTATGCTTGCTGTAAATACAGTTACAGATCCAAATTTATTGAATAAACTTACAAAAGATTTGATTGCACATGCTGTAACTGTTACTACAAATGAACTTACAGCATATCTTACTGATAAGACAACAGAAATACTTGACTTTGGTAAAATGACTGGAGTTCTTGCAGAATCAATTACTTATTGGACAAAAGAAAGCATACTTACTCCAGCAGAAATATTAGATAAGATTAAAACAAAAAATGTAGAGCAAGAACAGAATAAAGCCAATAAGAAACGCCAAGAAGAAGGTATGAGTAATGTAAAAGATACCATTTCAAATACTGTTGGTACTCTTAAGGAATATACTTCAAATACAATTAATTCTCTTGATTCTGGTCTTTCTACAATTACAGCATATCTTACTATGGGACCAGACTGGGTTGTAACAAAAGTAAATTCTTATGTTGCATTAGGAATTGAAAAGGCAGAAACATTTATTGGTGAACAAGTAGATTTTGTATTGAATGTTAGAGATACTACTATTGATGCAATAGGACATGGAATTGGAACAGCAGCTGCAGAGGTTGTAAATAAAATTGCTATTAATGCAGCAAAGAAATTAAAATCAGATGCTGAAGGATTGATTTCTCAAGTTCAAGTAAAAGCAATGAATGCAATAACTAAAGCAGTTATGATAATTAGACAACTTACTGGTATTGCAATCCCTATAGTATTTCCTCCACTTCCAAGTTTGACTTCGCTATTTTAAATAAATAAAGATTATATATGAGTAAAAAGGTAGATGTTTGTATATGTGTTAAAGATAGACAAGCAATTGTAAAAACAACTGTAGACAGTATATTAGAACAAGATACAGATAATTATAGAGTTCTTCTTTGTGATGATATGTCTTCAGACATGACAATGAATACTTTACTTGAATATCAAAATGCAAATCCTGGTAAAGTATTAGCATGGCAAAATAAAGATAAAGGATATGTAAACTGTCATAACTTCATATTAAGTAAAACAGATGCAGAATATATATGTTTTATTGGTAGTGATGATTTTGTTGATGGAAGTAAAATATCTGCTCAATCAAAATTCTTAGATGAACATCCTGATGTAGATGTTGTATCAAGTTGTGTAATGTTTCCAGATAAAAGAGTTCTTTCAAACAGTTTTGTTGAACTTAATAATGAACAGATTACCGAAGCATTAAAGAACGGACATCCAATGTGTACTATATGTCATTTTGAATCTGTTATGTTTAGAAGAAAATGCCTTGAAAAGTTTACATCAGAAAAATATTTCTTTGATGAATATAATACAGGTAGATGCGGAGAAGGTTTCTTATATACTTTACATTTCTTAGGATATAAGTTTGCCAATATCATATCAACAGTATATGTATATACACAAGGAATCATACAAGACAGTATGACAAATAAGATAGTTCCTGAATTTGCTAATCTTATTGATATGCAGGAATATGATATGAAGAAAACAGCAATTATGGAATTATTCAATAATTACAATCCACATATTAAGAAAAAGTAAGAAATTTAAAATCATAATAAAAGGACCACATTAAGTGGTCCTTTTTTATTCATTAAATAAATATGGTTCTTCTTTTTGTTTCATATTGTTAAAATATCTTACACGTTTACTTGTCTCAGTATTATCATTGTATGCTCTTAATGATTCTGAAACAATCCAATATGCTGTTCTTGCCGGAACATTTTGACCTATTTTTCCATATTCTTTCATTGTATCTCCTTGTAATTCAAAATCATGAGGATGACCCATAAGATGTAATAACTCTCTAATATTTAAAGATCTATCTTCATGAGGATGAATTACTGATTGAACCATTTTAAACATTACAGCAGGAATAGGCTTATGATCATGAATTACATTAGGTAAAGCATGATATACACCGCCACCTATTGATATTTTATATTGGAAATGCTTTAAAAATTTTGATAAGAATTCTCTATGCTTAGGTGTTCCTAAATCACTTGTTTGAACAAAATTATCAAGATCATCAAATAAATTGAATTTCCATATATACCTAAATACATCATAGTTTATAGCTTCTCTCCAATTTTCTCCAAATTTATCTTTAGCCCATTCAACACAAAAATAATTAATTTCATTTATGTCTTCAAAATCCAATTCTTCTTGTTGTGTTGCTTCTTTTGGAATACGCCCAAAGTATTCATCATAATCTGTCAATATTTTTTCATATCCCATTTTAGGAGCATATTCTTTCTTATAAAATATAATGAAAGTACGTTTTCTCGTTTGACAATTATCATGCAACATTGTATCTGTTTTATAATAATCAATAGAATATCCAAGACGTAATGCAACAGCTTCTATTTCTTCTCTAATATAATCACCACGTTTACCCATGAATGTTGGTGCATTTTCAAAAATATAAATCTTTGGTTTAATAACAGATAATGCATACTTTGCAATCCATAGCATATTACAATTTCTTGTATTTTTTGATTCTTGTGATCCAATTGTGGCATTAGATAGTCCAGAACATACAGGAACAGCTACACAAACATCTATATTTGAATAATCTAATTCTTTATCAGGATTAATAGTCCATCTTTCATGATTAAGAATTTCTGGATTCATATCTTCATCATCTTGAAATGGCTTACGATTCAATATTTTATATTCAGGACGTCTACCAACTTTATCAAGATACATCATTAAATTATATTCATTTCCTCTTGGATCTCCATTACCTGGGTAAGTTAAAATAAACTCAGCAGGATGTCCTATTGCCTTTTCAGCTCCTAAGTACATCCCGCCTGTTAATGGCTGTATAGCACACCACTTTATATTATTCATTACATATTACTAAATATTTTTAATATCCTTTAATTTCAATCAATTCATCAACATCTTCTTTTCTAAGAGGAAGCATCTTTCTGGCTATTCTTTCAATAGCATCAGCAGGAATCTGCCCTCTCCTTCTATTGATACAAATTTCAGTTGGAGTATCAACATTTACTCCAATTACCTTAGCACCATAGGTTCTAAGAGTATGAATCAAATCCTTTCTATACTTAGGAATTGTATTTGTATCATCAACAATGAAAGACTGTCTTTTCTTAGCATATTTTGCAATCTGCCAATACTCTTCAGTTGTAACTTGTTTTTCCTGCCCAGCAGTAAGAACAGCCTTTTCATCAGCATCCTTAGTGAAGCCAAGCTTTGCACGAATTAAGTCTCTGGAAACAATAGGCAAGTCAGGGTGTTTCTCCTTAGCCCAAGTTGATTTACCTGAGCCAGGCAGTCCACACATTACAAAAACTACGAACTTAGCACCTTCCAAAATGTATCTTTCAATTGATTTCATGATAAAATTTATTTTTTAATATATTAATATAGTACATATTTTATAAAATTTATGGCAGTTAAAGAATTTGAATGGGATTATAATCCCGTGAAACAAACAGTTAATGGACAAGCTGCAGAAAGAGTTGTATGGAGTACTAATGCATTCAATATAGCGGTTGACGCAATAAAGAAAGGTTTACCACTTAAAGCAAATCCTTTTTGTGGAAAGAATGTAAAACTACTTAAACCTGATTTAGTATATAGAAGAACACAAGAAGAGATAGATGATTATATAAGATGCAAAGAAGACCCTGTATATTTTGCAAGTAAATGTTACTTAATGACACCAGAAGGCTTAAAGCCTTGTATTCTTAGAGATTATCAAATTGATTATTTAAGAATGCTTCAAAAGAATAACTTTACTATAATGTTAAGCTGCCGTCAGGCAGGTAAATCAACTACCACAGCTATATTCTGTCTTTGGGTAATATTATTCAATATTGATATGACCGGACTTATTCTTTCAAAGTCTGGTCCTGCTGGAGTAGATTTATTATCAAAGCTTAAAGATATGTATCTTAACTTACCTTATTATCTTAAAGCTGGTACAATGAAATGGAATATGCATGAAATTGGTTTTGATAATAACTCATCAATTTCAACTGAAGCTTTCTCACCAACAGCTGGACTTGGTAAGACAATCAATTTCCTTATTCTTGATGAGTTTGCTTGGTGCCCTAAAAATGATGTAGAACTTTTCTATCAGAATGTTATTCCTACTGTTACTACATTGCCTAATGCACATGTTGCAATAATGAGTACACAAAATGGATTCAACTTGTTCTATAAGTTATGGAAAGGCTCAATAGAAAAAACAAACATATATGCTAATTTTAAAGTAGACTGGAATCAAGTACCTCAATATAATCTTGAAACAAAACAATGGGAAAAGAGAACTGAAGCTTGGAAACAAAAAATGGTTGGTATTCTTGGTTCAGAAGAAGCATTCTATTATCAATATGGAACTCAATTTAGTGCATCTGATTTATGTATTGTTTCAAGAGAATGTTTGGGTGTATTAAGAGATAAGTCAATATTGTTTGAAACTAGAGAAGGGTTAGAAATATATTTACAAAGAAAAGATAATTTATTCTGGCATCCTGATTTTAATTTAGATGAATTAAAGACTGGTTACTTTATTATACTTGCCGACCTTGCAGAAGGCGGAGGCGGTGATAGTGATAGTACAGTATTTCATATATTACAGTTGACTGATAAAGATAAATTCAGACAAGTTGGATATTGGAAATGTAATAACCTTGATCTTGAACATGCAGCTTTAGAATATTGGTTATTGTCAGCGCAATTATTTAATGATGATAGAACAATATTTTCAATTGAATGGAATACTTATGGTGCATTATTCTATCAATACATTCTTAATTTAAATGAGAATGATTATATGAGAGATGCTATTTGGAGATTCAATCTTTCAAAAGATGGTTTTGATACAACAAGAATAATTCAATATAAGAAAGGTTCTGAAGAGGATAGTATTCCTGGAGTAAATAGTGGACATAGAAAAACAATTCCTGGAATAAGATTTTCTGCTAATTCAAAGAAGACAGCATGTGCTTTACTTAAAATGATTCTTGAAAAATTTGAAGTTGAAATAACTGATTTGGTAACTATTGGAGAAATTGAAAACTTTGAAGATAAGAATGGAAATGGTTCTTATAAAGCAAGTTATGGTCATGATGATATTGTTATGACTCTTTGCCAGTTACCAATGTTAAAGAATACTCCTAAATATAAAGATTTTGTTGAAGAATTTGAATTACATAAATTAAGTTTTAATCTGCCAAATGCTCAAATGAATCAACCATTTGTTGATATGAATGGACTTGGTATCTATGGAGAAATGGTTTCTATTTCTAATCCATTTGAACAGCTGCAACAGATTGATGATCTTAATTGGAATTCGACATTAGGAAATGATTTATGGAATTTCTAAATTATTTTTATATATAGGAGTGTGAGGTATATTGTAAAACAATTATATCTCAGGCATTAAATGAAAATAAGTGATTTATTTATGAAGACTGTTAAAGACAATTTTTTTATGAAACTTATTAAGAGTAATACAGGAGTAAGTTCTAAGAACTTTTTCCTTGTATGTACTACTATAGTAGGTATGGTTCTTCTTGCCGTATTGATTGCAGGAATGATTGTTGATGTTATATTTAATCATACAATTACTATAAGTATGTCTGAAGCAGCATATTTCATTGGGGCAGTTGGATCATTATTTGCTGCGGCTGGACTAACAAAGGCTGGTTCAGAATGGTCAGAAAATAAATACATATATAATACACATAGAAATCATTCACAAAAGACGGAAGAGGATGATGAAGAAGTTCCTATTCCTGATGAAGAAGAATGTACAGATTAAAATTAAAGAGGTTCGTTAAGAACCTCTTTTTTAATGTTTAAACCAATCAATTTCTAATTGAACACCATTCTTTTTGCAAGCAAATCCCTTATCTAATAAAAAATTCTTTACATTAGCTAATACTGTCTTTTTCCTTTCTGCTCCTGAGCTTGAATCAGGATTAAATTCATCTCTTCTATAATTAATTGAATATAGAGGAATAGAAACAAAATGATAACCACGATTTGCCCTATCTTCAATTAAATCAAAAATATCTGCAATTACTTCATCATATAACTTATCAGATGAATTACTATTATAATTGCTAACTTTATCCCAATAAGAAGCAGAGAATTTATCTTCTGCTTCTACTGGTTTATTCATTCGTTTTTTCATATTTTAATTACCATAATTCTTGTTATAAATATGAATAGCAAGTTTGATGATTTCCTCGCCCTGCTTGTCAGTATTGTTCTTCACCCACTCAATGATGCCAGGCATCTTGGAGGTACGGAACTCAGATTCCTTCTTCTTACGAGCCTCAGCCTCAGGGTCATATGCAGTAGAAATGACATCCCCAATCTGATGTTCAGGAGCCCAGACCTCTCCCATAAATTTTGCAAAGGAATAATCAATATTCAAAATATAACTGCCGAGGTTATACTGATTGTTTGACTTGATGTCATTAACAGTAGAGTCCATAATAACCTTCTTTGCCCAGAAGGTATATTTTTCCATGATTTCTTCAGAATCCATGTAATTGACATATTTCAGAT
The DNA here is from genome assembly GCA_017404025.1 of Clostridia bacterium. GTDB lineage: Bacteria > Bacillota > Clostridia > TANB77 > CAG-508 > CAG-269. The sequence continues at coordinate 24,513 of JAFRDD010000067.1, read as the reverse complement.
TTGCCCTGTTAAGAGTGTTATCAATTGGATTCCAAATGACAGCAGTTTCAGTAATAGAAATCCCGAAATTATCAGAATGATTACGGAACATTGGAGTTGCATATCTGTAAGAAGATTCCTCAACATCCACAAGATAACCTTCACCCTTGAACTTACGGCCGCCATTGATAGAAACTCTCAATTTATAATCCTTAGCAACATTCTTATCAAACTTAGTATTAGAGAGAATCTGAAGCGCAGAACTTTGCTGATAAGCAAGATATGCTTCTTTGTCAATCAAACCGTTCTCCCAAGCCACACCAAAATCAAGCGGCATCTCATAGAGGTCATAATGGGGAAATGCAGCCCAGGTACCCCACTCATCTTTTTCAAACTTCTTTTCAGCTTCGTTCCAATAAGTGAAATAGCAATAATCATCCTCATACTTCCCATGATAATCTCTTCCAACAAAAAAGATCTTATCAATACCAACTTTCTTCATCAAATTTAAAATTCCAGGAAGTCCGTTATATCCAGACTCATTTTCCTTTGCATTCTCAAGAACCTGCTTGAGCTCATTGAAAGTCTTTTCGATAATGGTGTTGTTGTGACGAGCGGGGGTAGTGTTAATGGTCTCCATAATGTTGTTGTTATTGAATTACAATACTAATATAGAATAAAAACAAAATAATTCAAATTATTTTTTTAATATATATCATTATTAATTATGTACAACTTAAAACAAGATAGACTTACTATATTTGATGTAATTAATGTATCTACAAAAGAAGTATTAGACCTAATAAATAAATTAAGAAAATCATATCCAAATTATGAAGTATTCAATAGAACAAATAAAAGTTTTTTAAATGAATTTTATGTGCATAAACTATGTTATAAGCTGTATATATTAAGAAAGAAAACAAAGGATGCTGGTATGCAATATCCTTTATCTCCTTTCATTAATTTATTGTATTCTATATTTGGGCCAATAAGTAAATTATTTGTTAAATAATCTTTTCAATATCAAAATCATTTCTAATTCTAACTTTTCTTCCAATCAGTTCATCTTTTGCAAAATGATTTTCAAGTACATCTTCAATTATTACATCAATATTGTATTTATCAAATAACGATTGAACAAATGAAGGACCATACACATGTTCGACTTTTCCTATACAAATAGGATATGGGTCAATATTTGTATAATATTTAAATTTAATCTTATCTCCTTGGAACAGTTTCATACATTAATCAAATTTAAATTCAAAATAAAATGGTGCTAAACCTGTAGGCTTCTTAAATTCATATTCTCTTAATATATCTTCTGATATAAACTCAATTTCATTAGTTGTATCAATATCATTTCTAAATAATCCAACATCTACCAATGTTCCAAAAATTATTCCAAAAGTTGATATATGTGTAACTTTTACAATAACAGGATTAATAAATTTTACACTTCTTTGCAAATCTATAGAAAAATAAAATTTATCTGGATTTAATACATAATATTTTCCAATCTCAAATTCCATACTTTCTAAATGCTTCATCATAAAATTTATTTTTGCCTTCCTCATTTGATAGAACAAATGCAGGAACTACAGTAAATTTGTTTCTTACATATTCAACATCATTACCCTTATTATCCTTTGCAACCCCAGTTGTTTCTATCTTATACACAAATCTACCATACTTGTATTTGTCTTCAAACTTATTCCAATTAATACCCTTCTCGTTAAGAGTCATTTCAATCTGCTCATCAGCATCATGATTTAGAAGCTGCTTGTGAGGAAGATATGTCTGGGCAGTCTGTTGCTTTGAATTTTTGATACAATCAAGCTGACGATAAAGGAACCATGCATATGCGTCATTCTGATTAGGTACAGTCCAAACCTTACAGTCAAACTGTGCCATCTTCATCTTAGAAATGAATTCCCCAACATTTACATTATCGTAACACTTATTAAGATTCCAAATAGTGAACCATCTGTTAAACTCACTTGTTGCAAGAGAAGCAAGAATTGACTGAAGCTTACAGATTCTTCCACCAAATGGAGTGTCAGTCTCAGGTGTATCATAATCTGTGATAAGAAGACTAATCTCATCACTTTGTACATATGCAAACTTTACACCCTGCACATTATTGCAAAGAAACTGTGCAGTACGATTCATCATATTAATAAATTCGTCATCAAACGGCTTCTTAAAATTATTCTTGATAAGAGTGCTGAAGTTCTTACCATCAAGCATCACAAGAATATTATTATTACCGCAAACTTTATAATCAGTAAGGCCTCTATAATATTGGCACTTATCTTCAAGATTATTAAATTTCATATCTTATAATTTATTTAAAAATTCCTCAAAAGGTTCTCTATAAATATTTCTTTTTCTAGTTATGTTTTTATAATAAATACACCCTTTATGTTTTTCAATAGCATCAATAAACTCTAAATTAAATTCACCAGTTTTTGATTCTTGTAAGATAAATGATTTTGCTCCTTCTTTATCTGATTGCATACCAGCAATACAACAATAATCGCCATCCCACCAGCAAAAATGGTCACATGTTATGCAACTTTTATTCAGAAGATTTTTCTTGTTCATATTTCTCAATAGCTTCTTTTATTTCTGGTTTCCATTCAAGATAATCAAGATTGGTATCACAAGCATTATCAATTAATACTTCTGCATTTGTAACAATTCTTTGAAATGAGCCACACCAATTTGCTTCCATCCATTTTCTTTTCATGAATTCATAAAGGATTAATCTGTTGTCTACACAATCCCAAATTGTTTCACCATCTGATTCTCTAATTTCTTCTTCAATTTTAAGCAGTAACTTTTTATTTGGATTATCATCATCCCATTCTTTCCATTCTTCTTCATGGCTCCAAAAACGCCCATCAAATAATGAATCCATTACATTGATAAAATCATATACTTTATCAAATTCTTCCTTATCTGCTTTTGCTACTTTCATATTATTTTGTTTTAATTGATAAATTAGGATATACACATATATCTTTGAAATACTTAGGTAATACTTTCTTTACATTATATACACCATTATTAGAAATATAGATTTTCTCTCCGTCCAATTTCATCTGGTGTGCGTCTATCTTTATTACATAAGTTTTACCTCCATGTCTCTTTCCAACATTAACTGCTGTTGGTTCATCAACAGATAAATGTACATACATTCTTGTTTGAGGTACTAATCCTTCCTTTTTAATGGATTCAATGAACCTGTCTGATGTTCCATGATAAAGATAAGGATTATTTTCAGTAATAGTAGTGGCCTCTTTTAATTCAACATCTACATTAATTGAATGTCCTTGTCTTGCTCTAATCTTAGTCTTGTCATCATTATATTCATATCTCTTCTTGTTGTTTGTTTCAACAATTTCATTAAGAAGTTCAATTGTATAATGATATTTTTCACATATCTCATCTACACTTCTCCAACCATGCTCATCAATCAATCCTTTTAGGAAAGAATGAGAATCATGTCTAAGCAGCCAAGATAGCTGCTTGCCTTTATCTTCTAATATATACTTGTCCATTAATTATATAATTTATTTAATACAAATTCAATCAATTCATCTTGATACTTAGCAGCATCAATTGAAGATAATTTAAGACCACCACACATATGTCCCCAACCTCTGAAATATCCTATGCATACATTCCCAAGATAAATATCGCATCCATCTTTAACATCAAACCTATCATACTTTTGACTTGGTTCTTTTTCATTTAATACTGCTGTAATATCATCAGTCAATGTATTAATAAACTTATCATTATCTTCAGTTAAATCATCAGCACTAAAGACTGGAATATTATCTTTATCATATACCCAACCATAATCGTCAGACCAAAATGGACCTTTCCAAATATCTTTCCAAGAATTGATTTTCATGTCTAATATAATTACTTTTCAATATCAATTAAATAAATGTCATTAGGATGCTCTCCAAATACATCATGTGTTACATTACATATCCAAATTTCATGATCATATTGTGGATATAAATCTACAAGTAAACTAGCTACCCTATTATAAAGCAACCCACTTACTGTATAATATGCACCTTCATCATCATGTTCTTTAATATGAAAATGCAATAATGCTTTAGGGTCTTCAATGTCGCTAAGAATTAAAAATACTTCATCATGACCTTCTGAAATCAAATCAAGTGCAATGTCAGCACCCATAACCATTTCATTGTCTTCTAATGAATGATTTGGTACATCTGCATACCACCTATCTTCTTGCTTAAAAAATCTAACTCTCTTATTCATAACTTTTACTTATTATACCAACATACATGAGTAAAATCTTTTCTTACAAAGCCATTCTTGATGCCCCAACATGAAACAGGAAGATTTGAAACTTCATTTTTATTTGCATATTCACCAAAACCATCATAAGAAGTTACTGCATCATATTTACACCAGTATATGAATGTTTTAATTGGAACACGACATTTTTTATGAAAATCATCCATAGGGTGCATTTCAATTTTATCTGGTGTAGCATTCATTGATGCAGCTGCATGCAATAACTTATTGTCATCCCAATAAGGTTGGCATTTTTTACAATAATTATCCCAAGAAGAACCATCATCCTCTTCCCAAATCTTACTAAGAATTTTATCATTCTGTTTCATTTTCTCATTAAGCTCTTCAAGAGTTAATGTCATATATCTATTAATTAATCCATTCATACACTCATACAATTATTTGTTATAATATCCTTTATTCTTTTAAATTCATCTACTGAAACATCATAATAAACATCTCCATAATGAATTCTATATGTTATTATTTTAATATCATCATAATCATCTTCACAAGAAAATTCATGTTCATCAATTGATTCTATAAGATCTATGTTTATGATTGCTTTACTATTAAAAACATATCTATATCTTTTATTTATCTCAGTATATTGATATTTATTTGGACATACATTATATTTTACAATAGTATTTATTTCAATAAATTTTGCCATTTTAATAAACAGTAATAAATATCTTATTCAAGTTTTTTCCACATATCTTCAGGATAAGTTGAATGTAGCTTATTAAGCCACCACTTTGTTTTAACTTTAACAGAAGGTCTTCTTTGACCTTTAAGCATAGTACTTCTTTTAAATACTACACCTTCTTTAACAGATGGCATTGCACAATCAGGTTCTGTCCAATCATTTGTTTGAATCAAATTGATGATTGTAGAATCAAGTGCTCCTCTATAAATAAGTGAAGGAATCTCAACACCACTCATTTTAAATAAATCATAATATTTATCTGGTTCAAGATAACCTTTTTTCTTAAGAAATACATCAATCAACGCAAGATGCATTTCATCACCTTCAACATGTTTCCCAGCAAATGAATTTTCTCCATACCATTCAAATACAAATGTTATTTCTTCAATACCAGTAAACACATCTTTCTTTCCAGAATGTTCTTTTACAATCTTTGCAAGAATATCTGGATAATTTGAATTCTTAAACCATTTTACAACAGGACCAAACTGTTCACTATTTTCATCAACAGTAACAGTTCTGCTTCCAAATGGACCCCAAGTTTTCTTTCTACAATTATATGTAGCCACAAAATTCTGTCCATCTAATTTATTGAATCCCCAGACGAATTCACCTTTAAGTGATCCATCATCTTGAATTCTTGGTATGCTATCATAATGTTTCATACTATATAATCTTAATACTTAATTCTACTTCAATTGGTTCATCTTCCCATTTCAAATTTGGAAATGCTTTAGGACTTAAATAAAATTTAGCAAAATTCCAGTGTTTATAATATTCGTCTCTTGTTGGTTTTATCTCACTAAAAATGATATTGTTATCATAAACATACATATATGTTCTTTCATTTGATGCGCCATTCTTAGCTACCCAACCTTTTAACTTATATTCATTAGACATATTAATCAAAATAATGCATAATTTCTTTTTATTATATCACCGCTTACAGTATCAACATTTCCACTTATTTTACTGCACCTAATATCACCACTTGTTGTAGCAACATTTCCATTGATGTCACCTTTTATGGTAATATCTCCGCTAGTTGACTTAACATTACCGCAATTGCCAATTATATTAACATTTCCTGAACTAGTTTTTAGTTCATTAACATTGCCTTGTACTTCAATCTTTATATTCTTTTCAACTATCTTCTCAGTATCTATAATAAGTTGACCATTACAATAAACATTATTATCAATAATACTAACACTACTTCCTTCAGGTGTAGTGTATCTTTTTCCGTTTACAATTACTAATCCCATAATTAAACAATTTCAACTGTCATTTTAACTAATATTGGTTCTGAATGACATGTTCTGCCTTCAGTTAATCTCTTATCTTTAGTTGGCCCAAAGAACATATTTCCATCACCTTCCCATCCATTGTTTCCTCTTCGTGGTTTTTGTCTATCAGTATAAATGATGATTCTATTTTTATCTGCATTTTGCTCTGAAGCCATTACACACCAACCATAAACAATTTGCTTTTCATTTTCTAAAGATGGTGTTTCTGTAATATTTGATGATATTTGATTAATCCTCTTTTTCATATTCTTTACTTTGCAATTCTCTTTTTACATTTTTATATGTTCTATTACCCTTACACCATTCACAAGTACCATGATTACGGCATGAATAATCAAAAGATTTACTACCTCTATATGGCTTTCTTTTAGTTTTATTATGTTCTATTGCCTTTTCAAAACCCATTTTATAATTACTTTAATTTTGATAAGCCCAGCTTAATGTCCAATTATTATCATATCTATTATTTTGAACATATTCAAATTCTTGTCTTGGTTTCCACCAGCATTCATTCGGAAAACTTATTTTTGTAATGATTTGCCCATCAATTAATTTATGAATAAGCTGAAGTAATGTTTCAGAATATTCAATAAAATCAGGTAAAGAATGTTTTTCTGAATATGAACCATTCCAATTAGAAGTAAGACTCATTTCAATACCTCTAAAATCATGCATCGCTTCATTAATAATTGCGATAGTTGGATTACTCCATACATCTACAGTAGCATGATATTTACCATATTTATCTTCTCTTTCTTCTTTTTCTTGTACTGAATAATTGTATCTCCAAAAATATACCATGCATTTCTTATCCCAATCATATTTCTCACCATCTTTAGTATATCTACTAATAATATCTACAGCATCTTCAAAAAGTTGTGCATACTCTTTTACAAGATATCGTTGAGGATTATGTCTAAATTCATGATTCTTAATTCTGTCATGAATTGCTTTAATTTTTTCTATATCTTCTTTGGGTGGAAATGATAGCATAACTTATATAATTTTAATCTTTACTCACAAAATATGTTTTATAATTTAACTCTTGACAAAACCAAGCTGCAGCATTTTCTGCTTCTGCTTTAGTATTCCATTTCATATTTCCTTCTTTATCTCTAACATCAAGATTTCCAATTTTTGCATACCAATGTTCTCCTTTTGGAAAACCAGGAACATCCCATTGCATATATCGGACTTCTTCTAAATGAAATTGAGCTTCTCTTGGATAGCTAAGCATTTTAGATTCAACTGTTTCAATAATTTCAAACATATCTTCTCGATACATAAACTGTTGTACGCCATCAGCAAGATAAATTTCACCGTATTTAAGAAAATCATTAATACGATTGTGAAGAACAGCATTTTCAAGATTTACTGCATCTACTACCCAAGGATTTCCGCTGAACCTATTAGTAATATCAACAGCATATCTCCAGGCTGTTTCGGGATGTTTATTCTTTTCAATTGAACCAATTTTATCCTTTACACCTGCACTAATTTCTTGTCCAAAAATTTTATTAAAATGCTCTTGAACTTGTTCAATAGAATTAGGAACAAAATACCAAAAGCCATTTGCATTTTGCTTATTCTTCGGACGTATTTTTACAAATTTATACATAATATTTTATTTATTATACTCCCACATTAATTTTGCTCTTTTCCAATTCTTTGTCCAATGTTCTCCAGTCTGTACATGGTTTGGCCTTACCCATTTGCATACACATTTACTGAAATCCTCAAATGGAAATTCATCAGCAATACGAATAACACATCCTTCTTTAGTTGCCCCATAAGTTGAAGGATCATGTACAAATGTATCAATAAGTTCTTTAAGCTGTTCTTCTGAATTGATTATTCCTCTCCAAAGTTCTGGAACATGCGGTTGTTTAAGAACATCAGCAACAATACAGACATCATCCCAACTATACCAAACATCACCATTTGTCACAGCAAATATATGCCAATAATTTGTTAACTTAGTATATATAATTGAATGTTCTCCAAATAGATTCTCTCCATATACTGTTTCATTATCAGCAATCTTATCTTTAATTTGCCAAAGAATTCCGTCTTTATCCCACATATTTCTTGACCACGGAGAACGTGTAGGTGCACCATGTGAACGAGCAAACACATCATAATGATTTACTGCTTGATTTTCACCATCTAGTTTTTCAGTTATGACAATTTCCTTACCTCTATAATTATCAAACCAATTACCAGACAGCTTCTTATCATCAGAAGTTGTCCCGGGTGACCAAGGAACATGATATGTTCTAGGATATTTAGGATTAATATTTTCCATACTATGTAAAAAATTCTTCTAATTCAATATCATTTTCTGAATTCCAGTCCATATCTGAATACCAAAGTGAACCAAGAGTTGCAATCTTTTCTAAATTATCATTAACTAAATAAAAATCTAAAGTGTTTGCAAACTCATCACAATATTCATAAACTATCTCTCCTGTGTTTGGGTTCTGATAAAAATTGTTATTATACCAAGATTTATCATCTAAGTATTTCCAATTACAAGGTCTATGTATAATATATCTTTTCATACTAAATCTATGTCTATTATAATATAGAAACAAAAAAGATGGATTCAAAAGAATCCATCTTTATTTGTATTAAATATTTAAATTATTCAGCTCCTAACTTGTATGTTTTAAATTCACCTGCTTCATAAGTTTGAACTTGTACATTAAATCTAATTGGATAAATATTTTACTTATATTTTTCTACAAGTTCTTTATAAATTTTAAACCAATCTTCATCAACTGCTGTAAATGGAAACTCTTTTAATTTAAGTTCTAAGTTCAATCCTTTCTTATCCTCTTTAAACCTTGGAAATTTCATTTGATTTTCTTCTTTAAACGGAACTTTACCAGAATATCCATCTTTAAGATATTGTCTATATTCCTCTTCATTGTCAGTCCACCCAACTTTATCTCCACACCGATTAAGACTGAACATATATTCAAGTACTCTCCACCAATCACATGGTTTAAACTGTTTAAGATAATTGAATTTTCTCCATCTTCCCTTATAAAGAATATAACAATCCCAACCTACTTCATCAAGAGTTCTGTCATCATAATAAACAGTACTATATCCATCACCTGGATAATGATTCAGTTCCATATCATCTGGAATATTGACTCTTACACAATCCCCAAGATTATATTTTGTAATATCTGAAATCAATCTGAAATCTGATACTTTATCAGTACCATAGACAAGTCCACAAAATATATATCTATGCCTCATAATATTAATGCTTGATATTGTATTTATCTCTGATGAAGTTAAACATTTCAGTCATACTTCTACCAGTAATAGGGAATCTTTCCTCTTTAGGCATACATGAATTCTTTGCAAAGGTCTGGTTGACAGCATCAATATAAAGAGTGAAGTTACCATCATCTCCCATATAGAACTCATCCCATTCATCCTGTTTGTCCTTGAAAAGAAGCTCCTTTACATTCAACTGTTCAATTGCAAGATTGTCAAAAGAAACAACCTTGCAGTTATCAACCATCTTAGGAAGCCAAAACTGAAGCTGCTGGATATAATCCTTAACATGATTGAATACATTCTCCTTGTAAGTAATACCACGTCCAAGAGTCTTATAACCAAGGATAAGAACCTTGACATGATGGCTCATAAGCTTAATGATATCTTCACTGGTAAGAATACCAGCAATAGTATGAATGACAGCATTAGGAAAATCCTTAAGAGCTTCAAAGAATTTCTCATCATTAGAATTAGTAAGACTTACACCAAGACCATAAATCATCTTGTACTTAGTAAGATACTTAAGATAATCAAGATGCTTCATAAACTGATTCTGATTGACAGTGACATTGACAACAATCTTCATTTCTTGCATCTTAAGAAGGAACTTGTCAAGGTCAGGATGATCAAGGTCATTACCATTAATAGCAAGTTCTGTATAAGGGTGAAGAGTATACATCCAATACTGTCCAAAAGTACCATCTTCACACATCAAATAAGAATGCTCACCCTGCTTGGTGCAACCCTCATAACAGAAAGGGCATCCTTGACTACACTTATCAGTAATCTTCACATCGGCATTTTCGGGAAACTCAGGAATGAATTCGTCATCATCGGTCCTACGAATCTTAGTACCATCACTAAGAATAGTCACCTGATAATTACCGTTTTTGTAAGTTCCAAGAATTTTCATAATATTTATTTCTTTAATGTTTGTTTAATGCTATTTCTTAAATCTGTTTCAAATTCATCTTCAACTCCACAACAGTTTCCTGAAGATATTTCGCTCTCATCAAACCAAATATAATTTTCAATATTTTTCTTAACCCACTTAATTACTTCCTCAAGACAAATATCAATACCTGACTGATAAGATATATCAATTATCTTTCGAAGTTCCTTATTTTCAAGTTCTGTCTTCATATTAATTAATCTTTTAAACAGCTGCTGACCATAATGTTTGCTTTTCAAATTAATATAGTATAAATATGTAAAAATTCAATATATATAACCTGTCAAATCAAACATCTTATCTTGTTGTTCTTTTGTTGGAATATATCCTTCTTTAATTATCCAACCAATATCATCATATCCACCAGCTGCATAATTAGGTAATGTAGTATATCTTAGCCACCCAAGAGATTCAAGAGCTGCTGTTAAAGAACCATATTCTCTATCTCATCTATCAATTTTATCAATATCAAGACCTAAATTTTCTTCCATGATTCTCCAAGCATCTTTACCATGATTCCATTTACCATCACAATAAATAACTTTACCGTATGGAGATAACCAACAATCTTTCATATAAATATCAAATAATTTTCTTATACGTTCCAGTTACATAGAAATCTCCATTAGTAGGAATCCAATTAGTAATGTCATTACTTTCAACAGGCTTTGCTCCAGGTGCAATGGCAACAGTGATATGAGAATGTTCATTATTAGTAATGAAATCAATACCAAGAGCAATGGCTCTATCAGAAATACCAATAGAAATAGTTCTAAGGCTTACATTATTTCCAAGGAACAGTTCAATTCCATCAGCAAACTTCTGGTCAGCTTCAGTTCCATTATTAAAAACAAGAGTCATATGATCACAATAAGTAAGCCAATCTTTGGGAAATTCCTTATTGTTATCTGCAAACCAATTCTTAACATAATCAAGAATTGCTCTTTTTGTATTATCTGAGAAAAAGACTCCGTAATAAATCCAATTCTTCTTCATCTCACCTTTATTCTTAAACCAATTTTTACACATATTAATATAGTATTCATATGTTTATAATTCAATCATCATAAACATATCCAGTCAAATCAAACATTTTATTTTTCTGCTCAGATGATGGTTTTACTTCCATAAGCCATCCTCTGTTTGCACATGTTGAATATCTTATCCAACCATATTTCATAAGAACATCAGATGCAGTTTCAAAAGGATGCTTATCATAAATATCATAAATATCTTCAAATCCATATCTTTCAATAAGAAGCTCTTCTGCTTTAGTATTATGAGACCAAGCAGAAACATATATTACTTCTCCGTATGGACTTAACCAACAATCTCTCATTACAGTATATTAATTAAATCCCATACACTCCCTATTGAAATTTATGATAGGATTATTTGTTGAAACATATCCTCTATAAATTGTATCTCTAATCTGCGCAATTGGGTCAAAAATACATCTGCTCAATATGTTGCACATTAAAATATTAGAATTGTCTATAAGGCTTTGATCTTCTGGGAGATTGTACTGTCTTGCCTCCTTCAATTCTGATACAAACATTCCTGTTGCAAAAGCATTTAAGTCATACTTCTCAGCAAAAATATTTGCATTACACCAAAAACAGATACATTCCTTATCTCTAAAGAACTGTAAATCACTTGATGTAATAACATATCTCCAATCATACCTAATATCAAGTAACCCAAGTTCAGTACCATGTCCAAGAAATACAATCCTATCATGTGAACGGATAGCATCTCTTAATATATTTCTTGATATATGATTCCCATTAATTAAAGTAACATCATCCCACTGCAAATAGTCCTGATAAATTATAGAACAAAATGCAGTAGAAGGATCATCTGGATGTATAAATAATGTTCTCATATATTAATTAGAACACTTATAATGATATTCATCAGTTAAATAATCATCAAATTCAAGCATTCCACTTGTGCGGGTAAAACAACACCAAGTATAAATATCTGCAGCCTGCCCATGATAAACGGTATTCTGTGCAGAACGATTCTTTTCGACAGTCCACTCAGTATCAAAAATCCGAACAATAATTTTCTTTGTTGCTGGACAAACCGAAACACTAACTTTATCTTCAGAAAGATTGTTCTTTGTGATAAAATCATTTAATGCGAAAGAAGCGGAAAGACCAGCTTCATTGGTGAGTTTAATAATGTCAATCATAATAACTTTGTTTTAACTACATTATAATATAGAAAAAAATAGAGGAAATTCAATGAATCCCCTCTATTTTTAAATTATATGTTTAAAAAATTACTCACCAGGCTGAGCTGCAGAAGTTCCGTTTGAAACAAAAATTGCTTCTCCTACTTCTGCTTGAGTTCTATAAATATCCTTCTCATTGACATCATAATCATAAGGCTCACCTGCTGCATTTACATGATTGATAGCATAGAAAATACCATTACCATTTTCCCATCTTGCTACTGATACAATAACACCTTCTAAAAATCTTGGGCCTTCCCAATCATTATAGAACCATACATTTTCATTTACTTCAAATTTTGATGAAGGTAATTTCATACTTATTTATTTTATATATTTATATAGTTAAAAATAATTTTTTTAATCATGTCCACAATATCCCCAAGCTACCATAGGTGTACCATTTGAATCTGTAAAGCCTTTTGACCAATCTTCATACTCATGATATTCCCAAAATGTCTCTTCATCAAGGTAAAAATCCCAAGGATCTATATCCCATTTATCAAATTCTACTTCTATAGCTTCATATGCTTCATAAAAACTACAGGTATCACGATATACTTCGCTAAATTTCTCAAACTTATCTTCAGGAATATCTTCTTTAATTTCATTAAGATTATACTCTATAGCTTCATCTTTAGGAAGATAATCATCTTCACCTTTTATCCAAACTTCACCATCATTAAACTTTTTGAATGTATCTTCAGTACAGATACTGCATGAATGAACACTGCTTGAATTTGTTTCAAAAACTCCCGTTCTAATACTAATCTTCATATCTATTATTTATCTTGATGTATTTGATGTTCCACTATTCTTAAATAAGAAACTTGCTAAAAGCATTAATCCAAATGACTGCCAGAATGTCAATGTAGTCAAACCAAATATCATTGGCATAAGCCAATTCCAAAGAAGCATAAATGGCCAAGCAAGCAATAAATCAATTAAAAATGCTATAACCAAAATTCCAATAAATGTAACTAATCCTGTTAAAAATTTTTCCATAAAAATTAACTTTTAAATTGTTTATAAATTCATCATCTAATATAGTAGACTTAACGATAGACACGGTTTAAATATGTTTATATTATTTTATCCGTTCTGTTTCTTTAATCATCTTTAAAATGTCATTTAATTACTTTTTAAATATTTCCATTCAATTTTACTTTCAGGAGGAAGATTAAAATGCGCCCAATCCCAAGCTTCCCAATATCCATCTTTATATTCCTGGGTTTCTTCACCAAAATATTCTTTATCAAGAGTTTCTTCATCATCTTCATTCATTTCCCATTCATTATCATTCCAAGTTTCAATCATAGAATCATGATTAAACATAAATCTAATGAATCTATCATTTGGTCCATAAAGAATTTCTTTTACAAAAACTAGTCCAGGATCATGGTCAACATATCCAGTTTCAATACTACCATAAGAGGTCTTTTCAAATTCTTCCTGGAATGAAAGTCTCCACTTATCTTCCTTCATTCCAACTGCTTTAAGTTTATTAATAATGTCATTCTTTATCTGAATGTATTCAGGATTTTCTTTATCAAGAACAAGATAATACTCTGCATATTCAGTATCATTCCATCCTTTCTTCATAACTCCCGTATACACCTTCTTAAGAAAAGAATTTACAATGATTGTCCAAAGATATGATGCTTTAAAATCAGGATCATAATATCTAATATGTTCCCATCCAAATTCACCTACTTTAAATTCTAATGTACGATATTCAAGATATTCTGTGTCTGGTTTACTGTTAGTAACAACAATAGCATGCATACTGCTACTATTTGTTTCAAAACATGATTTTCTAATTTGTATTTTCATAATGTTTTAATTAATGTTTAACCTATCTAATTCTGCAGCAATAAAAGCTCCTGCTTTCTTTAAGTTTTCAACATATCCTTCATCTTTAAAATATTCAATGGCAAATGGCCAATCTTCCTCTCCAACAGAACCCCCATAAATTGCTGCATTAAGATAAGCTAATGCTGCAAATAAAAGTTCTTTATTCATATATAAAGAATCATGATATGCTGTATACTTATACTTAGCAATCTGTTTTACTCTTTCATCTGTAATTAACTCTAAACCAGTTTTCATAAAATCTACACTTTATTCTTTTATAATTTAATATAGATTAACAAAAAAGAGAAATTCATTCGAATTTCTCTATAAATTAAAATTTATATAATATATAATTAATTATCTTCTGATAGCTGTGTATTAGTTGGATATTCTATAAATGTTATTGTTGCTAAACATTCTTCTTTAGTAGAAAAAATATTTATTTCATCAATAGTATTTAATAATTCATTATTATTTTCATCAAGAGTAATTATTTCATATCCTATACCAGTAGTTCTATTCCAATATACTATGTTTCTTATTATTCCTTCTTTAAATATTGGATATGTATTAGGTTCATGAAACCAAACTTTTTCATTTACATTAAATTTATTTAATATTTCCATATCTTTATCTTTATTTAATATATTTCTTCATCATTATAATATAATATAGTACAAACTAAATAATGTATTTTATTTTCAACAACACTTTTTGGAAGTTTATTATAGTTAAAAAATCTTCTGTCATAAACTAAATGAATTCCATTTGGTGTTTTTATTTCATATAAAAAAAATATACCTAAATTTTTTTTTATGTCTTCATAAAAATCTATATCATCTCCATCATCTAAATCAATAAAATATGGAGAATTTTCAGGAACATTAATTATATTAAATGTATCTATCCAGCATTTTGCTTTATTTATATTTTCTTCGTTTGTTACACTTTTTTCAACTAATGTATATGTATAATAATTATTTTGTTTGCAATCAAAAAAATATGCTCTTGCATTTAATATTTTACAAATTGCAATTATTTCTTTTTTATATGTATCATAATCTTCAAAACTATATATAAAATAATTTAATATAACACGAGAATTATTTTTTTGAATTTCTAATTGTTTATCTAAATCAAGATATAATTTAAAGTATGGAGAAAAAAATGTACCATTATTTTCTAATAATATTGATGATACCTTATTATTACTTTTATTAATATCTTTTCTTCTTACAGCTATGCATATTACATAATAATCTCCTTTTTTTGTAAAATGCATTCTATTTCTAAAAAAGTTAAAATTATCTAATATCATATTACCATTGTTTACTAGTTATTGTATAATCCCATGCGCATTCTTGTGAATTTAATGTAATTGTCGCAACTTGTTTAGCCCAATATGTAATTTTTTTAGTACTTTGATTAGAATTACCAATATAATATATATATAATGTTTGTGATTTATTATATGTAGAAAACCAATCTATTGTTTGTTTAGTACCAGTAATTTTATAATGATAATTATTACTCATAAGTGTATTTTTTACTGTTAATTCACATCTTATTGGGCCATATATATAATTTAATAAATTATAAGGGTGACTAAACATGCCACTATAAATATAATAATTGGTTTGCTTAGAATTAGTCCATTTAGCAAAAGCTTGTCCACCTGTCCCAGATGGATATGTACTACTTGAATATATAGGTAGCGACATATAGCCACCTGCATCAATATATCCAAGTGCACCCCCAGATGTTCCACCATAATTTTCTGTCCCATAAAATCTATTCGAACTATTTATTGTATGTGTTCCGTTTGATAATTCATCAGCTCCACTAACAACAAATGTTAAATAAGAACTAGTTGATATTAAAATAAAAATAAATCTATCACTACTATGATCAATAGGAGAACTTAAATTATCATTAGGTGTATAAATTGATGCAAGTATTTGTGAATTAGTTGGATTAGTTGATGCAGGTGGCCATATCTGATATGGGTACCAAGGACCTAATAACCATACTTTAGGCGTTTGAACAGTTGTCCATCCGTTTGATTGCAAATTATTTATTTTATATCTTGATACTTTAGTAGTTCCATTATAATCAAATAATGAACCTGTTGATGGAGACATTGGATCATTTGTAAATGGAATAACCTGATTTAATGTAATGTATGCATTAAAAAAATATCCAAATACATCTGAAGATAAATTTTCTTCATAAGAAGTATTAAGTTTAAATCCCATATTTGGTATTTTTATGTTGTTATTAACATTAAAATACATTTTTAATCTTGATTTACCTGTTGCATTTGTATATGTTGCAATTGAACTTGTATTAACAGTATTTGCAAAAGTACTTGGATAAACTCTAAAATATGTTGAAGATACATTATTTGAAGCAGGAAAGGTATTTTTATTCCAAGTAGAATACTGATAATAATTAGTATAAGAACCAGTTTGATAGGTAAAATTAAATAAATTTGGCTGAGCATATATATTTCCAACATATGATATTCTTTTTGTTTTCCAATTTATATCTATTAAATGATATGAATATCTATATGTTCCAGACGTAGTATATTGAGATTCAGCTAAACCCATTATATAAATATAGTAATTTGTTCCACCAGAACTATATAACATATATGTATTTCCATTACTAAAAGACACAACTGTACATCCTGGTTTACTTGTACAATATGTTCCTGATGATGAACCACTTGATATGGATGCTGTTGCTGTATAATTATCTTGAGCAAATCCCCCATATGCTGTTCCGGTTATTATATAATATTCATATTTAACAGTTACTGAACATGGCAATGAGCCACCAATTGTTGTATATTTTCCGTCATCACCCGTTGCATAGAATCTTATACCAATTGAAACATATGCAGTTGCATCATTATCACACCCTAAAGAATTACCAGGAGCAAATTCTACTGGATGTACAGGTGGATATATTTGTGTTATTACATTATTCTTATATATAAATGCTCCTTTAATATTTGCTCCAGTAGAACTATTTAAGTTTCCCAATACAGGAGTATTAGGAAATTGCGCTTCTACATTTCCTGTAAGTACTATTGGCATTTTTAATTATTCATATATATTTTTGTTTCATTTGAACAATCAATTAATTTACGTTCAATAATGACTAATCGTTGCATTCTTTTTTCTTCAGACATATTCTGCCATTCAAAATAAGTAAAATACTCTGAAAGATTAATTTTTATTCCACTGTTTGGAAATATGAACCAATGTGGTTTTTCATACCAATAATATACATCATTCTTTTCAAGTTTCAATAAACCAGTTGATTGTTGTAAATTGAATTCATCTATTTTTTTCTTAGGCTTAAATAATTCTATTAAGAAATATATAAGCATACCAATAAAAACAAATGATATAAGTATATAAAATAGTCTAAACATATTAAATGAAATTAAAGATTACTATATAAAAAATATAGAAATTTCTAACTATTATTTTATTCCTTTAATAAAGAAATCAATGTCATAAGTCCCCAATAATGCTTCGCCATCTTGAATCCATAAACTTATTTCTCTTCCTGAATTATCTTTAGCAAATACTTTATTTTCATCATAATTTAATATGTTATGCTTATTACGAAGATTAACATAATCTTTTGTAGATAATACAGATATGAAATCTTTAACTTCATCTTCTTTAAAATTTCTATATGATGGCTTGTTGTCTGTATATATTGAAATATCTTCAAAGTCATTTATTTCTATCCATTCCTTAACAAGCTCAATTACAGATTTAAGATACCTTTTATAATCTTCTTTGAGAATAGACTTTATTATATCTAATTTATATAATGCTTTATCTGAATCTTTTATATCAATATCTTTATTAAGATGAAGTTTCTCAGTAACTTTTTCTTCTTTTGTTATCAATATGTCAAATAAATCTGCATCAAAATATATGCATTCACTATTATGGAAAATATCTAACTTATGATTTCCAGATTTACATAAACAATTATATCCTTTTCTAAATCCAAGTTGTCCTAATAATTCTTTAAATGATTTTAATGTTATCTTTCCATTTATCTTATCCCATATTTCTTTTGGTACTCTGCCATTAAATGTTGTAGGAATAAATGCTTTTATATTGGTTACATTATTCTTATCTATCCATTTTTCAATCAATGGACCAACTGTCTTCTCAATATGTGTTCTATATACTTCCCAATCTATTAATGAAACAATATAATCTTTAATTTCATTATTAGGTTTTTCATAATCTTTATTGAGATGTAATTTTTCATCAATATAATTTTCAGTCTTTAATATATCAATACGTTTTCTAACTTCATCTTTTGTATAATCTGGCTTTATTGGATAATCATCTATCCATTCATCTTCTTCATCAAAATATTTATATAAGAATTCTCTTGTTATATCTTCTTTAAGTAATGATTCAAGTAATTCTATTCCATAATCAATTGGCATACAAATAGCAGTAAAACTACTATTTGGTTTCATTTCATAGAAACCATTAGAATTGATGAAATATTCTTTTGTTAATGTTTTGTTTGCATCTGTAATATATGTAATCTCCTTTTCAGTTATTTTTTTAACTGTCATTGGATTATACAACTTAATGTTAATTTCATTAAATCGTATATCTGTTGAGATACAAAAGAACTCATTATCTTTCTTTAATTCTTTATCTTTTGTTACTTCAATATCTTTATTAAGATGAAGCTTCTCTATTATATATAAATTTATTCTTTTCATTATTTTACTAAATCTAAATATTCGCCAATTCTATTTTGATATTCTTTATTTGAAAATTGATCAATGTATTCTTTTACTTCATCATAATTATTAATATATTTTTCAAAATATTGTTTGCCTTCAAAATTGAAGTCATTTGAAAAAGTTCCATAATTATAAATTAAAAACCAAAGTAAATCATTCTTGTTTGTTATTTCAATTTCATATAACCATACTTCTTTTCCTTCTTTAGTTGCACTTTTTTCTGAAAGCTTCTCTAAGCCAAACTCAGAAATATTTGTATATTGATTTATTTCATCTCTCAAATTCATAATATCTTTCCAATCTGCATAAAACTGTATAAGTACAGGATATGGTAAAGATACATCAATATCTTTATTAAGATGAAGTTTTTCAGTTATATATGTATTAATATTTATCATAAATGATAACTTATGTAAGAATGGAGTAAACTCCAATCAACTTTTTTTATTATGTTATCATATTTTCCTTCAAGATTAGTATTAATTATATCTACTATCTGTTTAAAGTATATTCTAACATTGTTTGGAAAATATATTCTTATTTCTTTAGTAAGTTTCTTCAATTTATACCATTCATAATCCTCATCTTTCAATCCTTGTTCCAATATTTCTGTTAGTTTATCTTCAAGATGAATGATTTGCTTATCAATATTTTTATTAAGATGAAGTTTTTCTAATATATATTTTGAAAGATTATTCATACTTACTTTTTATGTATATATAAAAATAAAAAAAGAGAATCCATCTCGCGACGAATTCTCTATAAAAGGAGGTGTAAAAAATAGGCTTTCAGTCATTGTTGGTCTTACATGCAATTTAATTGCATTCCCTTTCGGTACCTATTTGTTGAGCTTGCCTTTCACGTTTTCCTCAAACCGGATTCCACACCATTGTCAGTAGGTTGGAATCATCGGAGACTTACTGACTTTTACTCCGCCCACATGTTATTTTTCTAAATTTTCCCCCGTACTAGCTTAATGGGTGTTCTGAGAGAAAAATCCAAAAAAAGGAAAAATCCGAGCCGATGGAGGGATTCGAACCCACGACCCCGAGATTACAAATCACGTGCTCTGGCCAACTGAGCTACATCGGCATTTTTAAGAATCCTACCTATTATCTCTGTTTTCCCTATTTTGGCAGCCCGCTCCCAGTATTAAACTGCGGCACTTATACCCTAAGTCTGAGGTTTTCAACTCTTCATCGGATTCTTTATATATAAATCAGATATAATGCATACATTTTGTACTGATGAGTGAGTGTCGACCTCACAGAATTTCAACTACTTTACCAAATACATTTCTTCTTGGTGTCCAACCATTCATATGTCCGTGGTTATTACCAATAAGGAATGAATCATCTCTGATACCATGAATCAAATGTAAATAACATCTACCATTGACCTTACAAAGAACAATATCTTTTTTCTTAAGAACTGTATCTTCTTTAACAGGTTCGCAAATTACTGCTTGTCTTGATTTCAATATTGGTGTCATTGAATTACCAATACCAGTAACCTTACAAGTTTCTCCAGCAATAAGATGGGAGGCAGTAGTCATATTCTCATAACCGCTAAATGTATAATTTATCATACGTTTAATAAAATATTTTTTTTAAGCGTATGCATTATACTGATGATTTTTCAAAGAACTTTTTCTTTTGTTGTTAACAGAGGTATCACCCTCTGAAAACAAATTAACGTGGGCTGAGTCGTGACCCTCATTGCTTGCCATTTTCATTCTTTTCAGAACTAGAACACATCCTTGTCTCCAAAGATAGGCAAGATGCAGACGGATTCATAGGTTCCGCAACCACTACTCTGTCTTATATAAATTACTTGTTTCTACCCTAACTCCTTGCGGGATTCAAAGGCGCGACCCTCTTATTAGTTGTATACTCCGTTCGTTTCAACAATTTCCTTGCGGTACTCTTGCTGCCACCATATTGCAGGTGGATAACTGCATTTTCGGACAGAGTGCACAGCTCTTTTGCTTGTTGAATTATTCTATTTAAGATCTTTTTCAAAACCATAATTTGAAATAATCGCACAAGATTGACCGTTTTGAAAGACGTGGCTGTGCTCCTATATCTTACCACCTTTTGAGTGGATTAGATATGTACGCCTTTCTGCTTTCATCTGCCAAGACTACTAACTGTACTACAATATCTTCCTCCTATTTCTAAAAATCCCTGCCAGAGGATTTTGGGGTTTGGCACCCACAAAGGAAGGTTGAATTCCTGATATACTCTATAAGACTGGCAATCTTTTGGAGTATATCCATTCCCACTGTGTCGGAGTTACCTCCCAAGTTGACCCGGTCAAGGCCAACACTCAGAACTATCAGGCTGCGCACCTTACACCATTCTGAGCTTGAGGAATGGCTTTCTCATGAAGAGGATTTCTCCTCCGCCCGAGAGCCATCTTGTGAACGTTCTCTCAGACTTTCCCTACTTATGTATTCGTAGGTTATTCTATCGACGGGAAGCCCGCCATTTAAAGTTTTCAAAGAACTTATCTTAGTATCAACCACATCATCTCGACGTAATTAAATACTGAATTATAATTTTAATATAGTAATGAATTTTGAAAATTCAAAACTAATTATAAAAATCTGGTAAAATTTTATAATTTGTTCGGAGATATAGGATTCGAACCTATGCTACTGGCTTTCCATCCAGTGACGCTACCGTTACGTCCAATCCCGATTTTTTGCGAAGTATAAAATCAAATAAATTCTCTGCACAGGCATTATTTAAATTTTATACAACGACCATCCTACTAGCATTGTGCAGACGCTTTCGGAAAACATTTCTGTTTAATTTCTATTAAGGCCATTCTCCAAGAGGTGTACCAAGATTAAGTCCTCTAAATGCAGGATTATCTTCTGAAACTTCACCAGTAACTGCATCTACATAAAGCTGAGCTCTTGAATTACCAAAAATCCACTGTGGATTAGCATCAACTGGACCAACTTCCTTTCTGAGAACAACATATCTTGAATGAGGCTTAGGAAGATTAACTTCATTTACCTTCTCAAGAGCTTGTGCAAATGTTACAATAATCTGCTCATTGTTAAGAGGATAATCTTCAACCCAAAAACCATGTGTAAATCCCTCAACTGTGCCATCATCTGTATGCTGAAACTTATAAACAACAGTATCAAAACTATGTTCATCTCTGTTTTCTACAGTCTGAAATACATTAACAACTTCTTCAATACCGTCATATTCATCATCAAGGAAATTTACAAGACGAATATTAGTTTCATACCATCTGTAGTCATTATCAACACCCTTAGCAAACATTGCCTGTCTATCAACTGCAATAGTATGTTCTACATACATTGAATCTGCAACCTCAACAGTAGCAAAAGTAGGCTCAGATGATTGATTTGTACATGAATTGCAAGAACTTACTCCCAACATAAGAAGAACACTTGCTAAAATTACAAATAATTTCTTCATTTTGTACTCTATATATATTTTAGATTTATTGTATAAATCTGTAGCGGGTTAGGGAGTCGAACCCTATATCTGTAGGTTATGGGCCTCCAATGATCTTTGAACTCTTATGTTTCAAAGGTTCCTATCCGTTTCACTCCCCCGCAAGTCCCGATAGTTAGATTCGAACTAACATCACCAGTCTTATGAGAACTGTGCTCTTAAAAACCGTTAAGCTATATCGGGATATTTAAAAGAACTTGTAGCGGCTGAGGGATTCGAACCCCCGTCCTCCAGGTTATGAGCCTGACGAGCTGGCCTCTGCTCTAAACCGCAAGTAGTGGGTGGGGGAATCGAACCCCCCTTTCAAGAATGAAAATCTTGGGTACTAACCGATATACGAACCCACCATCATTAATATTTAAATATAGAAAAAATTATTTTAGAGTTTCAAGGTGGCAAAGGAAAGAATTGAACTTTCATAATAAAGATATTTTCTCTTAAACTAAGTACGGTTCTAGAAGGTTTGAACTTCTGTCTTCTTTATGACTTTCCGCGGAATTTCTTCCTCAAAGCTGCAGATATCCAATATACTGCCATACTCTGCCAAAAAAATATAGGTAAGAACAAGCGATAGAGTTTAACTGGTTGTCGGAAACTAAAAATTCTGATTGAAGTAACTCATATCTTCACTATACCTTGCTGTGCAGACGGGACTCGAACCCGCGACCCACGGCGTGACAGGCCGTTATTCTAACCAACTGAACTACTGCACAATTTTAAAGAACTTGCTGCCTGGGAGAATTTTGAAATCTCGACCCGCGGATTAACAGTCCGCTGCTCTGCCTCTGAGCTACCAGGCAATGTATATAATAATAAAATTAAATTTTTATTCTTTTCTTAAATTTATTAGGTACAGAATTTTCATATTTTTCAATTCTATCAGGTAATTCATTATAATTTATAAATTCTTGTATACCTAAATCATGAAGATTGTGCCCAAAATAAATATTTAATTTTTTATTAAATTGATTCCATTTTGCTATATCCTTATCTCCAGAATATCCTTTTATTTCAACATATAAATCATATTTAGGAATATAATAATCTGGAATATAATTATGTAATCCATTTTTATATTCATATTGAAATTTTTCTTTACATCTATTTATTTCAATATTTAATGATATTACATACTTATAAAAATAAACTTCCCAAATACTGTCAAATGATATATTATCATAATAATATTTTTTACTTCTACAATTATGCCATATATCATTAATAATTTTATTAGCAATAGTATTACTTGATGCTTTTGAATACTTTAATATTCTTTCATCATTTTCTTTTGTTAATCCTTTTGTCCAAGCAATATTATTTTTACCTGCTTTATAGTTATTAGAAATTAATTCTGATCTATTTTTTATAATATCACTTGTTTCTTTTGTTAATCCCTTACACCAAGATTTTTTAACACCTGTTCTAATATCTTCATTATATTTTATGAAATTAGATATAACCGTTATCTTATTAGGATTTTTCTTACATCTTATTTCATGTTGTACTAAAGAATTTTTATTTT
>JAFRDD010000066.1 GCA_017404025.1 Clostridia bacterium | reverse complement strand
ATTATCTAATTCTACCTTTATGTCTAATATTTCTTCTTTATCTTTTTTTGCTTCTCTTAATAAATATGGATTTTTAAATTCCAGTTTTTTTATTTTTTTCCCTATTATTGTTTCTATTAAATCTTTTGTAATTAATTCATTTCCTTCGCTACCAAATAATTTTTTAAATATAAAATCATTTTTGGGTAACATGTATTCTGGTTTTTGCTCTTTTTTACTCATTTATCATCCTTTCTATTATATCAATTTAACTTATAAGTTTCAAGTACTCTTTACAAATATTTGATATAATTTTTTATATTTCTATTGTTGCAATTTATGCTAATGTGCTTATATAAGTAAATAATCCTCCTTTCTTATTTGGTTTGCAAAATATTCTTTATTAACTTTGGAATTAATTTTTGATTAAATTTCTTGTTTAAAAAAATTTGATTTTAATTAATTTGATTAAAATTTAAAAAATAAAATAATTTATTAGCACAAATGTGCCTTAATAGATATTATTGTTATACCATCTTTTTCCTTTATTGTATATATTTTTTACAAAAAATTCACAAAAGCCAAGTGTTAAATTGATTACACTTGGCTATAATTTATTTAAAAACTTCAAATTCTTTTATTTCATTTCCTCTTAAATAATCTTGAATACTCATTCTTTTTGCATTTTCACCCTGAACTTCAATTAATTTTAATATTCCCTCTTTAGTCTTAATAAATACACCATCTCTTTTATCAGAAACTATAATTGTTCCATTTTTTAATATTGTAGGAACAACATAAATTTGTTTTGAATCTGCAACATCAACTTTCCAAAATTTAATTTTTTTGCCATTCAAAAATGCATAAGCTCCCATAATTGGATTTAAACCACGCACTAAATTTTTTATTTCTTGCGCTGTCTTATTTTCCCAATCTATTTTTGCCATTTCTTTATTTAGCATTGGTGCCATTGTAAAATCTTCTCCTTGTTTTATTCTTGGAGCTGTTCCTTTCTCTATTTGTTTCAAAGTTTCAACTAATAATTTTGCACCAATTGTTGAAAGTCTCTCCCATAATTCACCTGTAGTTTCATCTTCACCAATTTCAACTTCTTCTTTTAAAATCATGTCACCTGTATCCATTCCAGCGCCCATATACATTGTTGTTATTCCTGTTTTCTTATCTCCATTTAATACAGCCCATTGAATAGGTGCTGCGCCTCTATATTTTGGTAAAAGTGAGCCATGTACATTTATACTACCTTTGGGTGGTATATCTAAAATCTCTTGAGGTAAAATCTTTCCATATGCTACAACACATATTATATCTGGTTTTAATGCTTTAATTTCTGAAATAAATTCCTCATTTTTCCTTACTTTTTCTGGTTGATATACTTTTATTCCTTTTTCTATTGCAAATTCTTTTACAGGTGAGGCTATCATTTTCATTCCTCTACCTTTTGGTTTATCTGGGTTTGTTACAACAGCTAATATTTCATGTCCACTGCCATATAACGCTTCTAAACTCTCCTTTGCAAAATCTGGAGTTCCCATAAATACAATTTTCATTATTTTTTACCTCCTATTTTTTGTACCTGTCCCTAAAAACACCTGTCCCTAAAAACACCTAAAAGCAGCTCCTATTGTTGTGGCTTAACATACTCCATTGTTCCTGGTTCCATTTTTTCTACAAAAAGTTCCCCATTCAAATGGTCTACTTCATGACATATCGCTTGTGCTAATAATTCTTTCGCTTTTACTCTAATTAAATTTCCTTCTTTGTCTGTATATTCTGCAACAACTTCTTTAGGTCTTACAACTTTTGCAAATTTGTTTGGAAAACTTAAACAGCCTTCTTCTACTTCTTGTTTTCCTTTTTCTTTTATTATTACAGGATTTATCATAGCAATTGGCCCGATTATCATCATATAAATCTATTACTATTACTCTTTTTAACACTCCTACTTGTACAGCTGCTAGTCCTACTCCATTATATTTATGCATTGTTTCTATCATATCATTTATTAATGTTAAAATTTTTTCATCTATTTCTTCTACTTCCCTTGATTTCTTTTTTAGTATTTCGTCTCCCTCATATCTTAAATTTCTAATTGCCAACTTTTTTCCTCCTTTTACATCATATTATTTGGATTAACATCTACTACTATTCTCATATCTTTTATATTTTGGTTATATATTTCTTTTAAAGTTTCATTTATTATATTATTAATTTCATCATCTATATTTCCTTTTAAAATCATTCTCCATCTATATTTATTTTGAATTTTATCTATTGGAGATGGCATTGGCTTCAATATTTTGAAATCATCTCTTTTAATCTTTGCACTTAACTTATTATATACAAATGAACTTATTTTTTTTATATTACTTTCGTTTACAGAACTAAATCCAATTAATATTATATCGCAAAATGGCGGATATTTCAACTGTTTACGAATAGCAATTTCTGTCTCATAAAATTTTTCATAATTTTGCTCTTTTGCATATTGAATACTAAAATTATCTGGATTGTAGCTTTGTACTATTACATTTCCTTCATATTTATCTCTTCCTGCTCGTCCGAGCTACTTGTGTTAATATTTGAAATGTTCTTTCAGATGCTCTATAATCATCTATATTTAAACTACTATCTGCTGCTATCACTCCAACTAAAGTAACCTTAGGAAAATGATGACCTTTTACTACCATTTGCGTTCCTATTAAAATATCAATATTCTCATTTTTAAATTTATTTAATATCTCTTCATGAGAATTTTTCCTTGTTACTGTATCAACATCCATTCTAATTGTTTTTGCTTCTGGAAAAATCTTGTTTATTTCTTCTTCTAGTTTCTGGGTTCCTGTTCCAAAATATCTAATTTTTTTGCTCCCACATTCTGGACAAACAGTAATTACATTTTCTTCGTGTCCACAATAATGACATTTTAATTTATTTACTTGTCTATGATATGTTAAGCTAATATTACAATTTTTACATTTTGCAGTGAACCCACAATCTCTGCACATAATAAATGTTGAAAATCCTCTTCTATTTAAAAATAAAATTGTCTGCATTTTATTTTTTAAATTTGCTTTCATCATCTCATACAACTTATAACTTAACATTGATCTATTACCACTTGCAAGTTCTTGCTTTAAATCTATAATTTCTACTTTTGGTAAACTCGAACTATTTGCCCTTTTTGTAAGTTCTAATAATTTTATTTTTCCAATTTTTGCATCATAATATGTTGATATATCAGGTGTAGCACTTCCTAATATTACTGGACATTTTAAATTTATTGCTATTTTAAAAGCCACTTCTTTTGCATCATATCTAGGATTTGATTCTGACTTGTATGAACTATCATGTTCTTCATCAATAATAATTATTCCTATATTATGCAAAGGTGCAAAAATAGCTGATCTAGCACCTATTACAATTTGAGCTTCTCCTCGATTTATTCTTTCCCATTCATCATGTCTTTCTCCTACAGATAATTTACTATGAAGTACAGCAATTTTTTCTTTTCCAAATCTTGCAATAAACCTATCTAACATTTGAGGTGTAAGCGATATTTCTGGAACTAAAACAATTGCTGT
Organism: Clostridia bacterium; assembly: GCA_017404025.1. Classification (GTDB taxonomy): domain Bacteria; phylum Bacillota; class Clostridia; order TANB77; family CAG-508; genus CAG-269. The sequence goes on along the minus strand of JAFRDD010000066.1, from coordinate 9,389 downwards.
TTTTTGTTTTGTTATTACTTCATCTATTAATTGTAAATAAACTTCTGTTTTTCCAGAACCTGTTACTCCATATAATAAAAATTTTTCATATTTTTCAATTTCAATAACCTGTTTTACTTCATTTACTGCTTTTTGTTGTTCTTGATTTAGTTTTAATTTAGAATTTTTTTCAATATTTTTATTTATTAATGGATTCCTATCAATTTTTTCTTCTTTTAACTCTAAATAACCATTTTTTACAAGAGTATTTACAATTGCTCTTGAACATTGAGTTACCATTTCTATTTCTGGTACTGTTACACCTTGATTTTGATTAACAAACTCTAATACTTTTATTTGTTTTTCTGATTTTATTTTTTTATTTGCTATATCAAATTCTATTTCTTCATATTTTTTCAATAAATATACTTTATTAATTTTTTTATCATTTATTCTTTTTTCTGTATTTTTAGTTTTTGTACCTGGAGTTAGCATTAATTTTATACAGTCTGATACATTTGAAAAATATTTTTTTGCCATCCATTTTGCAAGTTCTATTTGCTCTTCACTTAATTCATTTTTTATTTTAGCTATATCTTTTATTTCAAATTCTGATCTATCTTTAATTTTTGTAACATATGCTTCTTCTAACCTTTCAGACTTTCCAAATGGAACTAAAACTCTACTACCTATAGTAATAAAGTCTTCTAAATGCGTTGGAATATTATAATCAAACACCCTATTAAGTTTCTTTACTGTACTATTTATTATAACTTCTGCTACCATTTTTTCACCTATCTACAAAAGGAACCGTCCCTATTGGCACGGTTTCTTTTTTATTTAAATAACCATTTTTTATACTCTTCTTCTATTTTATCTGCTACCTGTTCAGGAGTTAAAAATGATGTATCTATTACCAAATCATAATTTGATTCATCTTCTTTTCTAACATTATATAATTGCCAGTATCTTTCATTTTCTAATTGATATCTTTTTTGCAAATCTTGCTTTTGCTCTTCTAGAGTTTTAAAATTTTCTGAATCTTTACGTAGTTCATCTCCAAAAGCTCTTTTTGCAGCTATATCTATATCAACTTTTAAATATACTTTAAAAGATTCTGGAACCGCATACCATCCAAGTCTAGCATCTATAATAAATTTGTCATGCTCTTTGGCATATTCTGAAGCACTTTGTTCTATTTGTCTATCTATTTCAGGATGTTCTTTTACATAAATATTAAAAGTTGTTACATCCATTCCCATATCTTTAGCTAATTTTCTAAAGTAATCTCCATTTTTATATATTCCAAAATTAAGCCTTTCCATCAATATTTTAGACACTGTACCTTTTCCACTAGCTAGCTCTCCACCTAATGAAATAATATGTTTTTTTTCCATTTTTATATTACATTCCCCTCTTTATTTTTATTATTATTGCTCTTCTTTTTCTATTGTAACTTTACCTTCTGCAATTTCATTTGCAGCTAATGTAACTGGTGAAATTTCTTTTACTTCTGTTAAAGGCTTATCTCCCATTGCTATTTGTCTAGCTCTTTTAGAAGTAGCTATTACTAATTCATATCTATTTTTTGACTTTGTTAAAAGTTCTGCAACACTTGGTTTTACCATCATTTTAAAATTCCTCCTTATTTAATTTTCATCTATTTGAGCCATATCTTTATCTACTCTTCCAGATACTGTTTCTGGCTGAACTGCTGATAATATTAAATGTCCTGAATCCATTATTAAAACAGCTCTTGTTCTTCTTCCACATGTTGCATCTACTGCTGTTTTATTATCTTTTGCTTCCTGTACCATTCTTTTAATTGGTGCAGAGTCTGGACTAACTATTGCTATAATTCTTTCTGCAGCAACAATATTTCCAAAACCTATATTAATTAGTTGCATAAAATCATCCCTTTCTTATTCAATGTTTTGTACTTGTTCTCTTATGTTTTCTAATTCTGTTTTTAAATCAATCACTTTATTGGTTATTTCAAGGTTATTAGCTTTTGAACCTATTGTGTTAGTTTCTCTATTCATTTCTTGGATTAAAAAATCTAATCTTTTTCCAACAGGCTCAACGCTTTGAATTAAACTTCTAAATTGTTCTGTATGACTTTTTAATCTAGTAATCTCTTCTTCAACAGAGCATTTATCTGCATATAAGACTACTTCTTGAGCTAATCTTTGCTTGTCTACATCTTCAGTTTTCAAAAGTTCTTTTACCCTTGACTCTAATTTTACCACATATTCTTCTATAAGTCCAGTAGATAGCTTTGAAATCTCTAAAGTTTTATCTTCTACTAATTTTATTCTATTTAAAAAGTCTTTAGAAATCTTTTCACCTTCTATTTCTCTCATCTTTAATAAATTATTTGTAGCATTTTTTGTTAATTCCATAACTTCGTTTTTAATTATTTCATCATTTTGATCATTTTTTATTGTTAAAACATCTGGAAATTTTGAAATTTCTGTTACATCGATATTTGACAAAATTTTTTCCTCTTCAGCTAATTTTCTAAGCTCTTTTATATATAATTTTGCTATTTCTGTATTTATTTTTATATTTTTTCCTTCATCGCTATTATTTTCAAATGTAATAAAAACATCTACTTTTCCTCTTTTTATACTGTTTGCAATTTGTTTTTTTACATCTTCTTCTAAATAACTTATTGATCTTGGCATTTTAATATTAATATCTAAATATCTATGGTTAACAGTTTTTATTTCCATTTGATATTCTCTTGCATTTGATGAATATTCACTTTTTCCAAATCCAGTCATGCTTTTAATCATTTTCTTTTACCTCTTTCTTTGGCCTTCCTCTTCTTTTTGGCTTTTTCTCTTCTTCATCTAAATTTTCTTTTACTTCTTCACTTTTTTTGTAGTCTTTTTTGTAGTAGCTTTTGGCTTTTCTTCTTTTTTTGTTGTTTTCTTTGTAGTAGTTTTTGGTTTTTCTTCTTTTTTTGTTGTTTTCCTTGTAGTACTTTTTGGCCTAGTCTCCTCTTTTACAATTTTCTTTTCTTTGTTTTGATTTTCCTCTGTGCTTAAATTGGTTTCTTGTTCAGTATCTTCTATCGTCTTAGCTTTTTTAGTTGTTCTTTTTCTTGTTGTTTTTGGCTTTTCTTCTTTTAATTTTTCTTCATCTTTAACATCTTCTTCTATTTTTTTATCTTTCTTTGTAGTCTTCCTTTTCTTCTTTTCTGGTTCTTTTATTTCCTCTTTTAAATTTTCTTCAATTTCATCTGTATTCTCTTTTTTCTTAGCTTCTTTCTTTATTGGCTTTTCAGGTTTTACAATATCAGATATATCATTTAAATCTCGTAAATCTTTTCTTTTTTCAATAGTATATAGTATAATAATTTTTAATACAAAATAAATTCCTATAACTATCATTGATATATTAATGTAATTTTTAAATTCTAATTCAATTAACTGAATAATATGATTAATAGAAACAGTATAAGCAGAAAGTGCTAAAATTTCTATCGCTTTATATGCAATAATTTTACTATCTTTTTTATAAGCAATTTCTAATAATATGATTCCAGTTAAAACAAAAACACCTGCTAAACTTTTTATTATTATATCTAATGTTTCTACATTTACTTTTTCTTTTACAATATTTAATGCAAATATTAATCCAATCATAATTATTGCTACTATCAGCTCAACAATAATTTTTCTTAATAAAACATTTTTTTTATTTTTTTCTTTATTCATATCTTTTTCTAACCTCTCTTTTGTATATCTTATTTTTCAATTTCATACATTATTATGCTTAAAACATTTAATGCTACTGTTTCTGTTCGTAAAATTCTTTTTCCTAATGTTATTATTTTAGCTCCATTTTCTTTTAATTTTATGACATCGTTTTCTTCAAGTCCACCCTCTGGACCTATTAAAAGTCCTATTTTTATATTATTCTTATTAGTATCTATTTTTTTTAGTTCACTCTTTAATTTATTTTTTTCTTCGTTTTCATATGCTACTAAAAACAAATCATAATCATTTATGCTATTAGATATTTCTTTTATATTAATTATATCTTCTACTTTTGGAACTATATCTCTCCCACATTGTTTTGCTGCAACCTCTGAAATTTTTTGCCATCTTTCTTGTTTTTTGGTTTTATCTTTATCTGTTATTTTTACAATACATCTTTTCATTTCTGTTGGAACTATATTATAAACGCCTAATTCTACTGATTTTTGAATTATATATTCCATTTTGTCAAATTTAGGTATGCCTTGAAAGATTGTAACTTGCACATTTGATTCAGTTTTTATTTCTATTTTTTCTATTATTTTGCATTCTATTTTTTCTTTTTCTATTTTTTCTATTTTGCATAAAAAATTTTCTTGAAAATCAGAATTACATATTTCTATACTATCACCAATTTTTGATCTTAGTACAGTTTTTATATGATTAACATCTTGTCCTATTATATTTATTTTTTCATCATTTACTTGTTCATTCTTTACAAAAAATTTTGGCATTTTTTTCTCCTTTGTGTGAATTATATCATAAGATTCTTTATTTGACTAGGCTAATTTTGGATTTATCAATTTTTTTTCAAGAGGGACGGTCCTTTTTGAAAAAAATCGAGAAATTTTCAACAAGGACCGTCCCTCTTGAAATTCACTTTTTTTTTATTTTTTCATATTATAATTTAGGTGATCTAAATGAATATTGTTCCAACTAATATTAATTATAATTATAAGATTTTAGAAGAAAATCTTAATAAAATGAAAAATTCTTATCCTTTTTTAACTACAGAAGTTATTGGAAAAAGTATTTTAAAAAAGAACCTTTATGTCATAAAACTTGGTAAAGGCCCAAATAAAGTATTTTACTCCGCTTCTATACATGCAAATGAATGGATTAATAGTGTTGTTTTAATGAAATTTATTGAAAATTATTGTGATGCCTATATTTCAAATAGCACAATATACAACTACTCTATTAGAAACTTATTTAATTCTAGTTCTATTTATATACTTCCTATGAATAACCCTGATGGTGTTGATTTAGTAACTGGAGCTATCTCCTATAATTCTTATACATATAAAACAACACAAAAAATAGCTAGTGAATTTCCTAATATTCCTTTTCCTTCTGGTTGGAAAGCTAATATTAGAGGTGTGGATTTAAATTTACAGTTTCCTGCTTTATGGAATCAAGCAAAACAAATAAAATATTCGCAAGGATTTGACAAACCTGCTCCTCGTGATTTTGTCGGTTTTGGCCCATTAACAGAGCCTGAATCTCTTGCTATATATAATTTTACTCTTGCAAATAATTTTAGATTAGTTATAGCTTTTCATACACAAGGTGAAGAAATCTACTGGAATTTTCAGAATATTAATCCTCCAGATGGCTACGCTATTGGTCGTTCTTTTGAACTTGCAAGTGGTTATTCTTTAGCTAATGTTCCTTATAATTCAAGTTTTGCTGGATTTAAAGATTGGTTTATACAAGATTTTAATCATCCTGGATATACAATTGAAACTGGTATTGGGCAAAATCCTTTACCTATTTCACAATTTGAAAAAATTTATAATGATAATTTGGGTATATTAATATTAGGAGCAGTTTTATAAAAAAACTGCTCCTAATATTAAAATTATACATTTTCTACATTAGTCTTTTTTATTTTTTCTTTTATTATAGTATATAAAACATTTGCTGCACTTTCAACTCCCATAAAGTCTGAATTTATACATACATCATAATTTTCTAATTTTCCCCATTCATTGCCAGTATAATGTTTATAATGTACTGCTCTTTGTTTATTAATTCTTTTTATTTCTTTTCTTGCATCATTTTCTTTTATTTTATAAATATCAACTACTCTTTTTACTTTTTCTTCAAATGAATTATAAACAAAAACATTTACTATGTCTTTTTGCTCTTTTAATATATAGTCTGCACACCTTCCTATAATTACACATGAATTTTCTTTTGCTAATTGTTTTATTACATTTGATTCTGCAACAAATAATTCATCTTCATTTCCAAGTTCTTCAGCAACAAATACCTCATTAATAGTATCTGTATTTGTTCGTTTCTGTTCATAATTTTCTATATATTCTTTAGATAGTCCTGTTTCTTTAGCTACTTTATCAACTATTTCTCGGTCATAAACCTTTATTCCTAATTTGTTTGCAAGTAATTTTCCTATATATCTTCCACCAGAGCCATATTCTCGTGATATTGTTATTACAATATGCTCTTTTATTTCTGAAATGCTATTTACTTCATTTTCAACTAATTTTTCATCAACAGCTTTAGATTTTCCTAAATTCTTAACTTCAAAAATTAGCAATAGTGTAGAAATTACAATAGCAATACCATCAGCTAATGGCCCTGCATATAGTATACCATCAATTCCAAATGTAAAGCCTAAAATAAGTATAGCTGGAATTAAAAACAATACTTGTCTAGATAAAGAAATAATTGCACTTTTAAAGCTTTTTCCAATTGATTGAAAAAATATTCCTGCTGGAATTTGTATACCATAAAAAGCACATAACATTAAATATATTCTAAACGCCATACATGCAAATTCATTATATAATTCATTACCTTGTCCGAACACAGAAATTAATTTTTCTGGTATTGATTGGAACAATATGAATGCTATAACACCTACTATTGAAGAAACTATAAGTACTGTTTTTAATGTTTTCTTTACTCTATCTAATTTTCTTGCTCCATAATTGTATCCAAGTATTGGCTGTGCTCCAATTGCAATTCCTAAAATAATACTCATTAATATTTGACTCATTTTCATTACAATTCCTAGTACAGTAATTGGAATTTCTGGACCAAATCTTGAATTTTCTCCACAATACTTTAACATATTATTTTCACAAGCCATAACCGCAACAATGCTAATTTCGTTTATAAAACTGCTAACTCCTAGTAGGCATATCTTTGAAACTATTTTTCCTTGTAATTTAAATGATTCTTTATTTAAACTAATAGATTTTATTTTTCTTATATATAAAACATTTAATAATGCAGTTAATGCTTGAGAAATTACTGTTGCAATTGCAGCTCCTTTAACTCCCATTCCAAATACAAAAATGAAAAGTGGGTCTAATAGAGTATTTACAACAGCTCCTACAATCATTGTAGTCATAGAATATTTTGGATTTCCATCAGCTCTAATTAAAGAATTTAAAGCAATTCCAACTGTTGAAAAAACAAATCCTAATACTATTACATATCCATATTCTAGTGCATAAGGTTCTAACTCTTTTGTACAACCAAATAAGTATATCAATTTTGGTAAAAAAATTATACAAATTGCACTTAATATTAAAGGAAAAATAATTGATAAAATTACTCCGTTTCCTACACCTTTAGCAGCTTCTTTTTCCTTTTTTTCCCCTAATTTTAAACTTAAAAATGCTGAAGCTCCGTCTCCTATCATTAAAGAAATTGCTAAACAAACCATAACTAATGGAAATATGATGTTTGTTGCTCCATTTCCTAAATATCCAACTCCTTGCCCAACAAATATTTGATCAACTATATTATATAAAGAATTAACTAACATTGAAATTATGCATGGAATTGAAAATTTTCTTATTAATTTTCCGATTTTTTCTGTTCCTAAAATATTTTCCTCTTTCAATTTTTCCTCCTTCTTTGAAGCTTTAAAAAGAAGCACTTGTATTTTAAGTGCTTCAAATCTTATTATTTGATTTTACGCTATATTTTTTATTCTTCAACTCTAAAATATGACTCAGATCCATTGTATGAATCGCCTAATTTTACTAAATAGTCTTTGCATCCTTCTGGAAGCATTACAATGAATTTTCCTTTATATATACCTTGTGATTTTTTGCGTTCACTTCCTGATATATCTGTTGTTATTAGTGAATAACTTATATCATTGTATTTTACAGTTCCACCATCTAAACCTTTTATTCCAGATGAAATTTTTACATCTGTTCCTAGTGTTCCATCATCAAATTTTACTCCATTTAAATCTACTTCATATTCAAATACTGCCCATTCTGTATATGCTTTTGGATCTTGATATTTGTAGAATGATTGTGTATCACACCAATCTTTTATTATTTTTACTGCTTCATCTCCTCTTGTTACTTTTGTAACTCTTACTGGTACATCTATATAACTTTTATCTGCATATTCTTCTGAAACATATTTAGATACATATTTTGAAGCTAATCCCCATTGATTAATTTTTAGTGGTGCATCTTTTGTTGATGCTTTTGCATTTGTATTAACATTTGTACTATTATTTATTGTATTATTTGTTATAGTATTATTTGCTGTTGTATTTTTTGTTGTTGTATTATTTGTTGTTGTATTTTTAGTTGTATTTTTAGTTGTATTATTTGTTGTACTATTATAATTATAGTCATCATAATTGTATTCATTATAATAACTTGATAATGAATTTGATACCTTATCAATATTTGATTTTGCACTAAAAATAAATTTACCTGCAACTACTAGTAAAATAATAACAGGTATAGAAAGCAGTACAAGCACTCCTAAAATTATTGCAATAATTAATCCTGCTTTACTCTTTTTCTTTGGAGGTTGATTCATATTAGGTGTTTGAGTACCTTGACCTTGTGCATTTGGTATTTGTGTACCTTGACCTTGTGCATTTGGTATTTGTGTACCTTGGCCTTGCATATTTGGGACTTGCGTTCCTTGACCTTGTTGTTGAACTGGTTGTTGCATTGGTTGACCTCCGTTTGGTTGTGTAATTTTAGATTGTTCTTGATTTGTATTATTATTTACATTTTGTTCATTTTTTTCATTTGGATTATTATTTTCTTCCATTTTTTTTACCCCTTTCGTTTTTTCGTTACAACTTATTTTACTACACTTTTTTTTATTTGTCTACATTATTTTCTATTTCATTTAGCTTATTTTTATTATATCGATATATCTATTAAATTTTTAATAATATTTTTAATTCAACTTAATCTTGATACATAATTTCAATAAGTGAACTATCTTCCCCTAACTTTTCAGCAAAATCTTCTCCCAATTTTTCCTTCAATTTTTCAAACTGTTTTATAAAAACCTCAGCTGGTAATAAAAATAAATCTAATGAAGAAATTAACAAATCTTTTGCATAGTCTACATTATTTTTTTCTAAATAATCTAATATTTTATCAATGTTTTCTTCATCCATTTGTTGTATCATTTCTTCATCAAAATTTTCTCTTAAAATTTTCATATCTATGTCATCTAAATATATCATATTTCTTCTCCTTCATACACATTTTTATTTTTTTATAAAAGCTTTCCATAAACTTTTAATCTTGGCAATAATTCTTTTCCAAATCGATTCCTTATATTCTATAATCTTTGTGGTATTCTCGTTGTTTTGCATTTCTTCTTTTTGGGGAT
>JAFRDD010000065.1 GCA_017404025.1 Clostridia bacterium | reverse complement strand
TTATAATCCTACTGGAAATTATTGCTAATTTCTAATAGGTTATTTTCTGTGTTTATTTTTCTTTTCTTACTAACCCTAAACTATATTTATTTATTAATTTTATGTTACTTCATTTTTATAATTTAGTTTCGCAATTATCTAAACTATATATAGTTTAAAACATTTGTTTGTGATTGTCAAGTATTTTTATCTTTTTTATCAAAAAATAAATTATTAACATATAATCGTTCTACATTTTTTCTGCCAATATTTGACTTTGAATATATTCATTTATTTTTGAATCAATTCCGAAATCTGCTTCAAAATATTCATCAATAATACCATTAACATTTAATTTTTGAAAATTATCCATTGATTTTTTATTAGATGCAATAAATACATTTTTCCCACCTATATTATGCACATATTCAAATGCAAATTTATCTGTTAATCCATCTCCAAAGTATATAATTTGATTCGTTTCGTTATTTTTATTTTGCAATTTTTTTATAATATCAACTTTCTTTTCATCAGTTAATAGAACATCTATATTTTGTAATATATTATCTCTTTCTATAAATGTAACTCCATAAATACCATCTACAATTCCACTAATTTCTGTTTCATCAACATAATACTTTATACCAGAAGTAACAATATAGTGCTTAACTCCTGTTTTTGAGCTTTGAAATTTTTTAAAATATTCCGTTACTCCATTATTAAATTTAACCCTATTTGCTCCCAAACAAACATTATCTCTTGACATTTCAAATCCGTTTTCAGTTAGAATATCTCTATAACATTTATAAAAAGCATTATATAATCCTATTGTACTTTCTTTTTGCATTTCTTCGTAAATTCTTTTCATTAGCATTTCATCTGTATAACCACACTTTTGTATTATTTCATATTGTGGTAATGAATATGGAGTTAAGGTACCATCAAAATCATATATTATTATCATTATTTTCACACCTCTTTTTTAATTTTTCTACAACTAATTCCATCTTTTGAGGAAATTTATATCCATTTTCTTCCTTTGCTATTAGTCTTTCTAAATCATTAACTGTAATAAATTTGATTTCTTCTAATTCATCTTTTTGAATTATTATTTTATTAATATTTTCTTTAAGAATTTTTATAAGAAATATAGTTATAAACTTATTATTTATAATTATATCATTAATTCTTGCTGAATAATATGTAATTATCTCTTCTATATCTTTATTTTTAACATCTAAATTAATTTCTTCTTTAATTTCTCTAATAATTGCTTCTTCTTTATTTTCTCCTGCTAATGTATGTCCTCCTGTTACAGACCAACTTCCTGCATAAGTTTTTTATTTCTGTTTCTTTTTTGCAATAAAATCTTCCCATTTTCTGTATATATAATTCCTGTTACTTCTGAATGAATAAGACCTTTTCGATGTATAATTTCTCTTGTTTCAATTTTTCCTGTTGGATTACCTTGCTCATCTAATACATCTAAATATTCCATAATATTTTCTCCTCTAAAACAATATAATTTACCTTATTTTATCATAATTTTCTTGCCTTTACAATTGTTTAAATACTTTTATTTTTTACAAAAATACACCGAAGTGTACGCACTCTGCATTTTATCTGAATAAAAATAATTTTTGTAGAGGATTAGAAAGCTTGTCTTTCTATATGTTTTTAGGAAGTGCTCTGCTTTCCTTATCCTGCCTATAGCGTTTTTTATAATTTGATTTTAACTAAAAATTTTATAAGTCAATTTTTTTTATTTTTTTGACCTATAGATTTTTATAGGACGAATTTTTTAATTTTTTCGTTCTATGAAATTTTATAGGACGGATTTTTTCAATTTTTCGTGATATAAAAAATTATAGCACGAATTTTTTAAAATTTTCGTGCTATAAAATCATCTTATTCTTTTAATTTATTTTTATCAGTATTTCCAGTTAATTTTTTATAATTACTTTTGTCCGCTACCTTCTTTCCAATCTTTTCTTCTATTTCTCTCCTAGCTTTCCCAGTTATTTTTCCAGCTTCTTGAACATCATCTTTTAATTCATCTAATCCAAAGCTATTATTGGTATTATGCATTTCATTAGCAGTTACTTCTGCTAAATTTGTAATAGCTAATTCTAAATTTCCCATACTATCTCTTAAATTTCTTTTTGTGTTGCTAATTCCTTTTAATTCTTTATATTGTGCTGTATTCATATTAAATGTGCTCTTATAAATCTCATCAGTTAATATTGCATAATCTCTGTCTTTTGCTCCTCTTTCTTTCCAGTTATCAGTAAGTTCTTTTATACTATCTATTGACTTTAATCTTTGTGCAATCCAACTATCATCATACCCTTTTCTTATATAAGTTTCCTTTGCTCTATTTATAGCAAGTTCTGGATTTACAATTTCATCTAATCTTTCACTTCCTACTTGTGCTAACCATAATTTAAAAGGCTCTGCTTTTGGAGAAGGAATGGATTGAATTATTCTTAATATTCCTTTAGTGTTCGCTGTCCTTACTTTTCTTTTTTTACCATCTTTTGCTATCATTTCAACTAGGGTACAAATTGTACCCCAGTTGTTATTTAGTTCTGGTTCCCTGGCTTTCAGCTTTTTTATGTATTGTTTTACATCCACAGAATCTGTTAAAATTTGTACAACATCTTCCACTGAAAAATACCAATCTTCATTATACCAAGCTCTCCTTATCTCTTTTTCTTCAAATAAAGCTATTTTGTTTTCTTGCATAATATCACATCCTTATATATTTTGGGATTTGTCGTTTGCAAAACTCTAAAAGCATTGCAAATACTGACTTTTTTTATTTATAAATCTATTGAATCACTCCACTTTTTAGTATATAATTAACATATCAACTTAACAATAACATACTAAAAAGAAGGAGTGTTTCAATC
>JAFRDD010000064.1 GCA_017404025.1 Clostridia bacterium | reverse complement strand
TATTTATAAGGATAATTAAGTTTATAATAATTCCATATCTTACCAGTCAAATGCAATTTTTGCTTTGGCTTGTTCGTGTTTACATAAATTTTATGTTTATTCTTATACTTATGTATTACTTTCCTATTATATAAAAAAATAAGCCTCACAAAAGAATCTCTTTTAAGACTCCTTTGCAAGACTTTTATATAATCTCACTTTACAAGTGTAAGTAACATTTCTATTTTAGTTACCCTTTACCGCTCAAAGCTTATTACTTCTAGGTAAACTCTTAAATTATGCTTTTAATTGTATCATATTATACAATATTTGTCAAATTTAGAATTTACATAATTTTGCATTGTTATTTCTGTGCCAACTTATTTATAATCAAATTTATATTAGGTTGTGTTGGAGTAAATTTAATTCCTTTTCTTAATAAATTCATTACTTTTTTAGCTTTCTTTTCAATCTCTATTGCGGAATGTTCACTTGTTACTGTTAAATGATTATTGGCTATTGTATATTCTCTTTCTATATAATTTTCAGTAATTGGAAACATATCTTGAATTAAAAAAGCACTTTCTTTTCCATTATCTAGTTTCATAATATGTATAATATCACAAGGCTTACCACTTTTCTGTTTCTTGCTCATTATTCTTTTATATTTGCTTATTTTACTACTCAATGGAATCATCCAAAATAATCCTGTCTGCTCTTCTTTGAAGCAATAGTAATGTGGTCTATTAGCCTCTTTATTTCCTTTTAAATATGGATCATTCATGTCTTTAAAAAATTCATCTTTTATTATATAAAATCCTCTTTGTACCAATTATCATACTTCCTTTTTGTAAAATTAATGACTCTCCATCATCTAAGTGGTGAAGAGTCATACTTTCAACCCAACCATTTATATACCGCATATTGGTCAGCGGGAAACTTTCAACCCGACCATTTATATACCACATATCGGTCAGTGGTAAACTTTCTATTTTAATATTAATAGCTAAACTATTAATATTAATTTTATTATATGCATTTTTCAAAATAAAATTTACTTTTATTTTGCTTCTATTTATATTTTAGCATATAAATTGCTAAATATCAAGCATTTTTATGCTTTTTTACTTACATCATCTAATCTCTTATTAAGGTTCTTCCATGCATTTCTCACTTGCCTATTAAAGTCTGCATCTTCTTTAAATATCGCATTTGCCCTATTTACATATGATAAAAAATTACCTTCTTTTATTTTTCTTGTATTTGCACCTAAATGAGAATATTGTTTATATATCTTTCTTCTACCTATATTTCTATTTAGTTTATTACTATATTTATTTATAGTTTTTATTCTAGCATACATTCTTGTATAAAATTTAGAAACTGTTTTTTCTATAATAGTTACCTTTTTTCCATCATAAGTAAAACCTAAATAATTTAGTTTAGCATTTTCATTTAGAATTTCTAAATTATTTCTATCCAATTCAGCCATACAATCATTAAGTTTTACAAAATATTTTGTTTTATTTTCACTTAATTTCAAGTTAGGAATACCGCTTACTATGTCTTCTATTTGATTACAAATTTGCTTCCCTTCTTGTACATTAGGAATTGCTATAAAAATATCATCCGAATATCTTCTATATATTCCGCCATGTGATGTTATTAAATTATTAATTGCCATATCAAATTTTATCATATAAATATTAGATAATATAGCACTTATTGGAGAACCTTGTACAATTCCATATGTTTGACTATTACTTTTTAATAACTTATTTTTTACTTGTCTAAACTCATTAATTTCAAAGAATCTATCTATTTTACTTAAATCTTTTTCTTGTACACAAATTTCCATTAAAATATCTTCTAATTCTATGTATGAAAATTTGCATACACTCTTTAAAACTTTGTATAAATCTTTTGATAGAGTTTCTTTTTCTATCACATATTTCACATTTTCTTTTAAATATATATGATTTAATGTATCAAAAAACTTGGAAAAATCTGATACAATAACAAATGCTTCTTTTTGTTCTTGTAAATATCTCACTACTTCATAAGCAAAATGTATATTATTTTTATGAAGATTAGTCCTATATGCTATTACTGCTTTATTTAATCCTAACTCTTTAACCTTTTTGTTATATTTTTGATTCAATAAATAACTATAATATTGATAAATGTACCTATCAATATGTGAAGCATAATATATTTCTCTTTCTTTGTTTTCACATTCTTCACCATTATACTTTCTTCTTTTATCAGTATAATGTACAAAAGGGAAAAAAGCATGTTTTTCTATACATTCTTCATTCATTATATATGGAATATATTTTTTATAGTTGAATTTTTTATTATCAAAATGAGTATAACTCTTTACTTTAAAAATTTTTTGTTTTTTCATATAAAATCCAATGCCTGTCAGTCTAGACCGATAGATATCCAAATAACTGACAGACCTGTACCTTCCTTATAATATAAAAGCGATGACTCTCTTCTTATATTATAATCTATCTTTTTTCTCCTCACCATGGAATTATATGGTATAATATAGAGGAGGATGCAACGATGAACACAATCTTAATTGATATATTCAAGGTGCTTACAATTGCATTGAATAGCACTAATTATGAGAATATTATTGTAAATATTTCTTGTTTAGCTCTTGCAATTGTTTCAATTATATCTCCTATAACTTCTTTTATAGGACATGTGTATTATATCATTATTTTTTGTTATATTCAATAGTAGCAAACAATTTTTTTATCAAAAAAAGCATCAGCACATATCTACTGACACTTAAATAATAAAGATTCTCTATAACTTATTTTAATAAATTCTTTCTAATTTATTCTACAATCTATGTTATTTTAATTTTTCTATGAATTTTACTAAATCTTCTGTTGCTTCTTCAGGCAATTTTCCATCTATATAAAATTTATTTTCTATTTTGCTATATATTTTTTTATAATATGTAATGTCTTTTTTTATATCTTTTAGATAATATTTTTGTTGTTCAATATTACTTATATTAATTTGAAATATTTTATCTTCTTCATCAGCATATACAAGTCTTTTCAATATATTTTCAGGCTTATCTTGAATTTCAATTGCTAATATTTCTTTATTTTTTATTATATCGTTAATAATTCGAGAATAATTTATTACAGAAACTGCAATAACAACATTATCATCATATTTATCTATAATTTCTTTTAGAATTTCTCCTCTTTTTCTATGTCTTTCATAATCAAATGGATACTCTAATTGAAAATTATCTATTTTTCCATATTGTCTTTTTATTTCTTCATCTAAATCATCAAAATCATACTCTAATTTTCTACTTAATTGCTTACCTATTGTAGATTTACCAACATTTGATATTCCAAATAATAAAATCTTCATACTTCTTTCCTTTATTTCTATTTTTAAATTAAATTTTATCAAACAGTCTAATACGTAATTTTCATTATAAAATGCGTTGCATATCTCTTTTCAATATTGTCTTGACCAGATTTTGAAAATCTTAGTTTTACTTTTCCTTTACCGTATTTTTTATAAAACGTAAAACTTTCTTTTAAATCAAGTTCTTTTGAATATTTGTATATTTCTTTTATTATTTCAGATAATTTATTTAAATTTCCTTTACATACTTGTTCTAAATATAAGACTTGTCCTTTTTTCCATTTTTCATAATTTGGTTTATCCAATATACCAATATCAATAAAAGTATCTACTACTGTTGCCAATCCTTTTTCTTTTAATTGATTATCCATTGACTTTCTTATTCTTATAACTCTTTCTTCCTTCATTTTTCCTCTATTTAATTTTTTCACTTATTATTTCTAATTTATTATTATCAAATTTATATTTATATGTATGAATAGCTTTGCCATCATTTATCCCTATTATATTTTCTTTATCTTCCCACACTTTATATACAAATGGTTCTTTAAAATGTTGTTTTAAAAAATTGTATGCTTGTAAATATAAAGCACTGTACATATCATTTTCTTCTATGTTTTCTACATTTTGAATCTTATTATGATTTGTTAGTTTCTTTATTATCTGCCATCCTAAATAATTTTCTTCTATTTTATATGGTTCAAACCCCATATCCATATATACTTTAACAGCTAACCAGGTATGTGTTTGAGTACGTAATAATGTTTTTTTATGTCCTAACCTCTTCATTTGTTTTAATGTTTCTGATATCAAAGGTTTTGATAAATGTTTACCTTTATAATCTTTCCTTGCTGCAACCCAATGAACATTACCTGTAATCATATCCCTTAAAAATAACTGGTATTTCCCTTGTTCTAATGTCATTAAAATCAAGTCCAATTATGTTTTTTAAACCCTTATTATTAAATTTTTTTAATACTTCAATCGTACTTTCCCACAATAGTTCTTCCTCAAATTTTCCTTCATCTTCTCCTTCTGGCACATAAAATTCTGGTATCATATTTTGTTCTATATATGCACCTTTATAATATTTATATAAATTTTTAGCTAAGGTTGTCTTTCCAGTTCCACTAGCTCCTATTATAAATATAAAATCTTTCATTTCTTCCTCTTTTCATTATTAAAATCTCATATTAGTTTTTTATATCTTAGCATAATTTCTTTAATTTTACAAGTCAAGCAAATGCTTGTTTATCAATGATTTTTCTTCAAAAATACACCGAAGTGTACGCACTCTGCATTTTATCTGAATAAAAATAATTTTTGTAGAGGATTAGAAAGCTTGTCTTTCTATATGTTTATAGGAAACACTCTGCTTTCCTTATCCTGCCCCTATAAATTTTATCAAAATTTATAGGGCAAAAACAATCAAACCAATGTATAAATTTTTTTATTTTCATTTTTTTTAATATTTTTTGTGTTACTTGTAACATAATTTATACTTTTTTAATGTTTCATATCGTTACATTAGCTATATTTTCAAATTCTCTCAACCGTTACATTGTAACAAAATAGTAACGCAAATAGATTTTTTGAATTTTTAAAAGTATTGCTATTACTGAATTGCAAGGTTTTGTGTTACATTGTAACGCACAAGTAACGGATTGGTAACGGAGAGAAAGAGTTAGAACTAGATATAGAGTTAGAGAAAGAGTTTGACTACACTAAACCAAACTAAACTTTTTTATTATTTAACATAAGATTTTGCAAAAACATTGCAAAATTCTGCAGTATACTTTTGAATCTCAACTTGATATACTTTTTTCATAATCATTTTTTACTTGTTGGAGGTATCTTATGAACAACAATTCTCAAAAATATTATAAATCTATTTTTAAGGATTATCCTGATGTTGTAAATGTAAAACAATTACAAACAATGCTCGGTGGTATTAGTAAAAAGTTAGCTTATAATTTACTTAAAAATAATTTTATAAATTCTATCAAAATTGGACGACAATATAAAATTGCTAAAGCTGATGTAATTTTATATCTTACTCAAAATAATAGCTCATAACTAGATTTTCGATTAAATCTGTGATATTATAATTCTAATATTATAAATAGTAGGTAAATCTAATTCTGTTATGAATGAAAGGAGTTCTATATGCAAAATATAACAGAAAACCTACACAAAACAAGTATAACTGTTAGCTTACATGAAAAAAATAATATATATCAAGCAGTAATTAATTATAAAGATGATAACAATAAAAGAAAACAAAAATGGGTATCAACTGGAATTAAAGTAGTTCGTGGTAATAAAAGAATTGCTATGCAAAAAGCAGAAGAATTACGAGAAAAATTTGAGAAATCTTTTAATCTTCAAAATCGCATAAAGCAAGAAAATGATGAACAATCTAAAAAGTATATGTTATTTAGACAAAAATTGAATAATATTGATTCTAGTCAGAATTATGATGAAAATATTTTATATTTTGATTACTTAAAATTATGGATTGAAAAAGTAAAAACTAATCTTGAACCAACTACCTATACATCTCATTTACAAATGATTAATTTTAGGATTAAAAATTATTTTACTTTAAATCCAGTTAAATTATTGGAATTAGAACCTATACATATTCAAAATTTTTATGATATTTTACTAGCTGATGGCTTAAAACCTACCACTGTTATTCGTTATCATGCTATTATTAGAAAATCACTTGACTATGCTTTTAAGAATGATTTAATCTTAAATAATCCTGCAGATAAAATAAAAAGACCTAAAAAGAATATTTTTGTTGGTTCTTTCTTCTCTGAAAATGAACTTAATACATTATTTGAGAAATCAAAAAATGATCCACTTAATTTAGTTATTTTGCTTACTGCCTTTTATGGATTACGAAGAAGTGAAGTTTTAGGTTTGAAATGGTCTGCTATTGATTTTGAAAATAAAACAATTACTATTAAACATACAATAGTAGAAGTAAAAATAAATGGCAAAAATCAGATTTTAGGTAAAGACAGAACTAAAACCAATTCTAGCCATAGAACATTACCTTTAACTGATGAAGTAATTAATGCTTTAAATAATGCTAGAAAACAACAAAAATATTATAAAAGAAAATTTAAGAAAAGCTATATTACACAATATGAAGAATATGTATGTTTAAAGCCTGATGGTTCTTTAATCCAACCTGATTATGTTACAAGACACCTCCCTCTTTTGCTTAAAAATAGTGGCTTAAGGCATATTCGTTTTCATGATTTAAGACATTCATATGCTAGTTTATTGCTAGCAAGAAATATACCTATGAAAACTATTCAAGAATGGCTTGGTCATTCTGATTTTTCTACTACTGCTAATATATATGCTCATTTAGATATAAATTCTAAATTACTATCTGCTGAAGCTATATCTTCTGCATTTAGTCTAAAAAGATAACAAATCTAGTTTTTTGATTTTTATAAACTAGATTTGCTATAACAATATTTATTAATTTAATAACATTTATCTAAAATTTTAATTTGGTTAGATTTTGGTTAGATGTAAAAAAATATTTATCTAACATTAAACTTATCTATTCTTACAGTAGAAATAATTTCAAAGCTATTTAAGATTAAGCACTGCCACGCACTCCACATGCATGGTTAAGTGACCATTGATAGGTCAAGTTAATGTTGATTGTTGACCGTGAACATGTCAGATGCTGTTATCCATTTCAGCTTTAGCTTTGCTTTGGTTTTAAAATTATATACAAAATACCGCATAAAGTGGTACAGATTTTATATTATTTTCAAATCCAAAATTCTTTTCAGAAATTCTAATTGCATATTTTGGATTATATGTTTTCATATATAAATCTAAACTTCTCGCTTTAACGTGAAGATTAGTTTTTACCTCTATTGGTATAATATTAGCATCTTTTTGAATCACAAAATCTAATTCTGCTTTCCCATCAGATTCCCAATAATATAACTCATATCCATTTTTCTTTAATTCTCCTGCCACAAAGTGTTCTGTAAGAGGTCCCATTGAAATCATTGTTGGTTGTTCACTTAAATCTATTTGATAAAGTGGATATCCAGCCTTATTAACAAATAAGCCCACATCATTCATATATAGCTTAAATGATGCTAAATCTTTATACATCTCTAATGGAATTTGAGGATTTACTTTATAAACTTGATTTACTATTCCACCATTTTTCAACCAATCAATTGCTTCTCCGAATATACTTGCTGTTCCTCCTCTTGAAACTACTTTATATTGGAATTTCTGATTATCTTTTGCAAGTTGGACTGGAATTGAGTCAAATGAAGCTATTATTTTATTTGATAAACTATTATCTGCATATTTTGTCATATCTCTTTGATAATCTGACAATATTCCTGCTTGAACATCCAGTGTTGAAATTATCTTGTTTTCATCTAAATACATTTGGACAACTGCTGGCATTCCACCTATAATTAAGTATGTCCTATATAACTTTAAACACAATTCGTGAATGTCTTTGTCCATTCTCTCATTACTTTCAAAATGTTTTTGAATTTCATCTATTAAGTTTTCTCTTCCAATTGCTACTAGAAACTCTTTAAATGAAAGTGGATACATATTTAATGTTTGTACTTTACCTACTGGGAATGAATATTGTTTTCTATTCATAGCAACACCTAATAAAGAACCTGCTGCAATTATATGATATTCATTTGCATCTTCACAAAAATATTTTAATGAAGCTAAGGCTCTTTCATTATCTTGAATTTCGTCAAAAAAGATTAGTGTTTCTTCTGGAATTATTTTTTCTCCATAAAAAAGCTCCAACTTATTAATTATATATTTTGCATCTATACTATCTTCAATTTGTGAGCCTATTTCAGTATTTGTTTGAAAATTAACATATATTAAATTTTTATAATATTTTTTCCCAAATTCTTTTATTATATAAGTTTTTCCAACCTGTCTTGCTCCATGAACAATTAATGGTTTTCTACTTTTTGATTCTTTCCATTTTATAAGATCTTCTAAAATTTCACGTTTCATTAGAATTCCTCCTTCAAATAGATTATACCGTATAAGTTCAAAAAAGTCAATTTTTATATGATTTTTTTGAACTTATAGATGTTTTTTCTTGTTTTTAAGCTCTATAATTACTAATCTATATTTTACTTATATTTTTTCATTTCTATTCTCATACTTTTAAAAAAATAAAGCATTAAAATGCTTTATTTTGAGAAAAACTTTAACTTATATTTTATTTAATTTTTGTAAATTTTATATAATCTTTTCTAATTCTTCTAATAATTTTTCTTTCATATTTTGTAATTCAAACTCTGATGGACAATTATTTGTATCATACATTTTTCCCATTGGATACCACCAAACTGGTCCTTTTCCATTTCTACCATAATTCTCTATATCTCCGCTTATCCTTGGAAATAGATGCCAATGCAAATGTGAATCTCCATTTCCTAATAATTCATAATTCATCTTTTCACAGTTAAAAGCTTTTGAAACTGCTTCTGCAACTAATGACATTTCTTCTAAAAATTTCATTTTAGTATTATGATCAAGTTGAAATAACTCTGTTTTGTGTTCTTTAAAAAGGAACAATGTATATCCTTTAAAATGTTGATAATCTCCAATAACAACATAACCCGTTTCTAGCTCTTTTACAAAATATTTATTAGTATCATTTTTTATCATTTCAATTCTATCGCAAATAAGACACATAAATTACTCCTCAATTAATTATTATTTTTTAATGCATTTACAAATTTTTCTATATATCCAATTTGAAAAGGAGATATATTATCAGGTAATGCATTAATTTGAAACCAACGCAATTCTAGGCTTTCCTCATCTGCTTTTAATTCTCCTGAATATTCATTAACTTCGAAAATCACTGAAGTATAATATACTTCATCTTTATTTGGATATACCATATGTACATTTGCTCTTACATCAAACAATTTTGGATTAAAAATGTCTAATGAAGTTTCTTCTTTAACTTTGGATCTATGTCAAGTTTTTAGACACATTTTTTTACGAATTTTTATAATATTTTCTTTTGCTTTTAAGGTGTTTTTCACTTATTGTGTGAAAAACACCACACAATATTATAAAATATTTTTTGAATTGTACAATTTC
>JAFRDD010000063.1 GCA_017404025.1 Clostridia bacterium | reverse complement strand
TGGTTCTTCCGCATTTATCCGTTTAGGCATAGCATTAATTTTGCCGCAAGTAATTTTTTACCGCACCTTCCGTACATAGTTCTTTTTATCATTTTTAATTTACTATTAGTTCCTTCCACAAATCCGTTACTTAAATCACTAGAGACAGCATTTTCAACTGCTTCTAAATCTTTTGATAAACCATTTATAAAGGAAACTATTTCAGTAATATTAATTTGCTTATATTTATCAATAAATATATATAATAATGTTAAACTCTTTCTTTCAAATATTTCTCTAAATTCATTAATACATTTCTTTAAGTTAAAAATTTTAGGGTAATTAATATAGATATGCCTTTTTTCATTTTCAGATATATCACAACCCATCCATATATGTTTAAAGATAAAATTTCTTGTTATATATGTATATTTTATATCCCTTGCACCAGTAGAAGTCTTTATACTATTTATAACAGGAGAATACTTATTTATATTTAAATTATTATCTTTAACAACTTTACGAATCATATGTCTAGCATTGCTTATTGAAAGCCTATACCCTTCTGATATTAATATATCTACAATCTGTTTTTCAATATATCCAGATTCAACTAAATTAATTATTCTATTTTTATAAGGGTTAGATCTTCTTCGAATCAGCTTGCATAAATCATTGGGATTTCCTGAAGTATATTTTCTTATTGTTCGTCTATCTTTACCTAATAGTCTTGATATTTCACTAATTGAGTAACCTTCTTCATTCATTTTTTGGATTTTATGTATTAAATTCAAACGCACTTTCTCAGCATCTGTAAAGTTATCTGAAATTTTTATGATTTTTTTTTTATAAGTTTCGTTTACATCAGAACAACTATCTATATTTTGTGGAGTGTTTTCTATTTTTATACTTGAAGGAATCTCTCTATTAAGAGCTTTTTTTATAGCCTGTAATAAATTTTGATGAATATGGAATCTATCCGCTATTTGCATAGCACCTGGTAAATCTTGCTCAATAACTTTTGCATAAGCACTTGCACGATCTCGAGTAACCATTTTTATATGCTTATTACTTTTTAGCCAATTTGACAGTGTACTCCCATCTCTACCATTTAATATAGCTATGGGATCATGTGTTTTTTCATCAACAATAATAGTTCCATAATTATGTCTTTTTTTAAATGCAAAATCATCTATACCAACTGTGCTACTACAAGTGTTTGTTTGTATTGCATCATATTTTTTTAATAATACTTTTATAATTGTATCTCCACTAACTTTAATATTCATGCTTTTCGCGATACGCGCAGCACCTTCACAACTTGTTTCTAATGCTAATGTACATAAAAAATCAGATAAACGTTCAGTCATTCTACTATAGTAACTAATAAAACCATCAAAAGATTCTGATATAGTTTTATTTGAACAATCTTCATTTTCGCATTTATATTCATATGAATTAATTTCTAACAATACTTGTTTGCCTAATATAGGTAAATCCTGAACTTTTCTTTTATATGTTCCATGATATTTGTTAGATATAGTATTACATTTAGGACATATACAACTTTGGGTTTGTGATTTTAAATTTATTTTAATCAGCTTTTCATTATCTGATATATTAGTAATTTTTAGTTGGTTACATGGAAAAAACTTTTGCAAATCTATTGATAAATTACACATAATAAAAATACCTCTTATAATACATTGATATATTAATTATATCATATATACGGAAAATCAAGGAAGAACCATTCTTATCTTAGCATTTATA
>JAFRDD010000062.1 GCA_017404025.1 Clostridia bacterium | reverse complement strand
TTTTCAGTGACTTTATGCCCTGAAAGTGGCTTAACTTCGTGTCGTTACATTAATATTACAATTTTTAGACCTACGGTTTCATATGTTTTCGACTAGCGAAAATATTCAATACGAACTTTTTCGTTTGTGCCTATTTTTCAAAATTTAGCAACAAAAAACATTAACATAAATCATAAAAAACGCATGAAAAAACATAATTTCCTCAAATATTTTTTCATACGTAAAATTCTTTATTTTTTAACGCATAAAAGGGCGCAATATACCCGTAGCTCTTTTTAAACTTTAAGCTACTAAACTCCTAATATTTTCATGCTTATTTATTATGTGCCCTTTAGCTATTGTTAGAATAACTAAAAAGCTTAAATCCAACATTAATTCCATCTTTGCTTTTTCTCTTATAAAATGATCATTAAACATATAATCCCTATCTAGTTAGTCTGCCGTTTAGCCTTTCAACCTCTGTTCTCATTTTATATTTCTTTTTAAATTTTCTACTGTCCCTAGCTATTGGTACAAATATTCTATAATCTGTTGATAACGGTATTCTATTAATTTTTCATTTATATTTTTTATTTCATTTTCAAGGATTTCACACAATTCTTTATCATCTAAATTTTCAAAAAATAATTTAATTCTTTCTAAATCTCCTAAAATTTCAATTTCTCTATAGTCAAATACAGAAATTTGTGATATATTATTCATAGATTTTTCAACTCCTTTGTGTATGTTTTTAAGAAATTACATTATATCAAATGTATGTTGAAAAATCTATAAAATCGCTTGAATTTTCAAGCGATTTTGCTATTTTTGTCGTAATTTTCTTAATTTGCTATTTTTCAGTGACTCTATGCCTTGAAAGTGGCTTAACTTCGTGTCGTTACATTTTTTTAGACCTACGGTTTCATACGTTTTCAACTAGCGAAAACATTCAATACAAACAATTTAGGGAATAAAAAAAACAGGTTAATTTCCTGCTTTCTTTATTGGTTGCGGGGGTAGGACTCGAACCTACGACCTCCGGGTTATGAGCCCGACGAGCTGCCAACTGCTCTACCCCGCGATGTAAACTTTAATAATTATACAACTTCTATTTTAAGTTGTCAAGGCTAAAATAAAAGAATTTGTTATCTTTTTATATAATTATATGCCATATTTGTAAAATTATTCAAATATTTATTGATAATTTACATAAAGTATGATATAATAAAGAAGTACATGTGATAAAGGAGGAAAAAGTGGAACTAAAAGATAAAGTTATAGATACAATAAAAAAATTTCAATTAATCAATAATGGAGATAAAATAGTAATAGGAGTATCTGGAGGACCAGATTCTATGTGCCTACTTACTATATTAAAGGAACTAAGGGAAGAGTTTGAATTTGAAATAGTAGTTGCACATATCAACCATATGATAAGGAAAGAAGCAAAAGATGATGAAAATTATGTTAAAGACTATTGTAAAAATAATAATATAGAATTTTATTCAAAAAGTATAGAAGTAGAAAAAATTGCCAATAATGAAAAAAAAGGAACAGAAGAAACAGGAAGAAAAGTTAGATATGAATTTTTTGAAGAAGTTTTGAAAAAAACAAATTCAAATAAAATTGCAATAGCGCATAATAAAAATGATAAAGCAGAAACTATTA
Organism: Clostridia bacterium; assembly: GCA_017404025.1. Taxonomy (GTDB): domain Bacteria; phylum Bacillota; class Clostridia; order TANB77; family CAG-508; genus CAG-269. The sequence continues at coordinate 13,756 of JAFRDD010000062.1, read as the reverse complement.
TAATGAATGTATTAAGAGGAAGCGGAATTAGTGGGCTAAAAGGTATTGAACCTAAAAAAGATGGCAAATACATAAGACCCTTAATAGAATGTGAAAGATGTGATATAGAAGAATATTGCAAAGAAAAAAAGCTAGAACCAAGAATAGATAGAACAAATTTTGAAAATATATATACAAGAAATAAAATAAGAAATATAGTTATACCATATATAAAAGAAGAATTTAATCCCAATATAATTGAAACATTAATTAGGCTTTCAGATTTAATTAAACAAGAGGATGAATATTTGAATTTGCAAGTTAAAAAGACATACAATGATATTTGCTTAGGGAAAAACGAAAAAGAGATAATTTTAGACTTAAAAAAATTTAATAAGCAAGAACAGGTAATAAAATCTAGACTTTTGCTATATACTATAACAGAACTTATGGGAAGTACGGAAGGCGTATATAAAATACATATTGAAGATTTAATAAAATTATGTGAAAAAAATATTGGAAACAAATTTTTAATGCCAAATAAGAATTTAAAAATTTTAGTAAAATCAAATAAAATTTTTTTTCAAAGCAAGATATGAGTATCCGTAACAAAACCTTTAAACGAGCTTATTTGTAACAAAAAAGACATATAAAAAACTATTGAAAAACGAAAAAAAGTATGCTATAAAATCAATATATTAAAAAACAGGGAGGAAATTAGAGTGAAAAATGGGATTAAAACATTAGCAACATGGCTAATTATAGGAATTATTCTTTTGGTTCTATTAACAGCGTTATTAGGAAAGAATAATGCAAAATTAAAATATTCAGAACTTATAGGAAATATAAATGAAGGAAAAGTTGAAAGTATTCAAATAGAAGCAGATGGAAAAACGGCAAATGTAAAATTAAAAGATGACAAAGAAAAGCAAGTTGTCATACCAGACATGGAAAGGTTTATGAGTTATGCAGAAGAATTTGTTAAAGATGGAGCATTTACATTAGAACAAAAATCTGAATCTATATTTGTAACTATTTTAAGTTTATTAACACCATTTGGATTACTAATAATATTTTTCATATTTTGGTTTATAATGATGGGAGGAATAAGTAACCAAGGCGGAAGCAAAACAATGTCATTTGGAAAGAGTAAAGCTAAGGTTATGACACCAGCAGATAGAAATAAAATAACATTTGAAGATGTTGCAGGAATAGAAGAAGAAAAAGAAGAATTAGTTGAAATCGTAGAATTTTTAAGAAATCCAAAAAAATTCACAGATATGGGAGCAAGAATTCCAAAAGGAGTATTACTTGTTGGCCAACCTGGTACAGGTAAAACAATGCTTGCAAAAGCAGTTGCAGGTGAAGCAGGAGTTCCATTCTTTATTATAAGTGGTTCTGATTTTGTTGAAATGTTTGTAGGTGTTGGTGCATCAAGAGTAAGAGATTTGTTTGAACAAGCTAAGAAAAATGCCCCATGTATTGTATTTATAGATGAAATAGATGCTGTTGGACGTCAAAGAGGTGCAGGTCTTGGTGGTGGACATGATGAAAGAGAACAAACATTAAATCAATTATTAGTTGAAATGGACGGATTTGCAGAAAATGAAGGAGTTATAGTTTTAGCTGCAACAAACAGACCAGATGTATTAGATAAAGCATTATTAAGAGCTGGAAGATTTGATAGACAAATAATGGTTGGAGCACCAGATGTGAAAGAAAGAGAAAAAATATTAGAAGTTCATAGTAAAAAGAAAAAATTAGCAGATGATGTAGATTTAAAAGTAATAGCAAAAAATACATCAGGATTTGTTGGAGCTGATTTAGAAAATACTTTAAATGAAGCAGCACTTTTAGCAGCAAGAAGAAACTTAAATGAAATTGGAATGAAAGAAATAGAAGAAGCTATGGTTAAAGTAACCATGGGTCCAGAAAAGAAAGCAAGAGTAAGAAGCGAAAAAGAAAATAAATTAGTTGCATATCATGAAGCAGGTCATGCAGTAGTAAGCCATTTTTTAGAGACACAAGATCCAGTACATCAAATATCAATTATACCAAGAGGTATGGCAGGTGGTTATACAATGTATAAACCAACTGAAGATAAATCATTTATGTCTAAAACAGAAATGGAAGAAAATATAGTATCACTTCTAGGCGGAAGAGTTGCAGAGGCTTTAATATTAAATGATATTTCAACAGGAGCAAGTAATGATATAGAAAGAGCAACAAAAATTGCAAGAAGTATGGTAACCAAATATGGTATGAGCGAAAGAATAGGAGCATTAATGCTTGGTTCTAACCAAGAAGAAGTATTCTTAGGAAGAGACTTTGCACAAGGCAAAGAATATTCAGAAGAAACAGCCGGAATAATAGATGAAGAAACAAAAGCAATAATTGATAAAGCATATAATAAAGCTAAGCAAATATTATCAGAAAATATAGATAAATTACATGCAGTTGCTGGAGTTTTATTAGAAAAAGAAAAGATTGAAGCAGAAGAATTTGAGCAAATATTTGGATAAGATTTACTAAAGAAAAGATGGCATTGTGTAATGCCATTTTTCTAATGTATACAGAAATACAAATGATTCTAATAAAAAACCAAAGATTTGAAATAAAAATAGAAATAGAAAGGAAATAATTAAATGAAAATTGTAAAAAAATCATTTGTAGCAATAATAATTTTAATTAACGTTATTATACATTCAAATTTATTAAATGCTTATGCAGAAGATAAAACTAATAATTATGAAAATCAAGGATATGAAGATTATAATAATTATACAGAAGAATATAAGAAATATTTGAAATTATCAGATGAAGAAAAGGCAAAATATACAGCAGTACCACGTAAATACGAAGTTGATGTTGAAGAATTTTTACGTGAATATGAAGAAAATAATAATGAAAATAATAGAGTTGATGGAAAATATACAATGGCTTCTGCCTCTATGCCATCTTCTTATGACTTGAGAAACTATATTGCAATATCTACTGAAGATCAACAAACTAGAGGTATATGTTGGGCATATGCTTCAATGGCAACAGTTCAAACATATTTAGCAAAACATAAAATAACTAATGGGTATACAAAATTATCAAAAGCCCATATGGACTATTTAACTGCAGACTATTCTAGAGAGCTTGGAGGAGCAGGAAGTTTTCAAGATGCATCAAGGTATTTTAAAAATTACGGATTAGTTTTAGAAAGCGAATGTAGATATGAAAGTTCAGGAGTTACCCCTGTATCTATTAATGGGACAAGCTACTCAGATTATTCAACAATAGTAAATAAAATGAAATCATTAACACCTTCATACTACATGACTGGAAATATAGAATTTCCTAGTATAGGAAAAAATACATCACAAACCAATAATTTAAGAAATAAAGTAAAAGAACATATCATGAACAATGGTGGTTTATATGCATTTATAAATTGGAATGATGGTTATTATTATAATAATTCATTCTATAATAATAATGGAGATGGTTATGGACATTGTGTTACAATAGTTGGATGGGATGATAATTATAGTAGAGATAATTTTGGGACAAGACCTCAACATAATGGAGCTTATTTAGCTTTAAATAGCTGGGGAAGTTCATTTGGAAATAATGGATTTTTCTGGATTTCATATGATGACGTAGATGTAGAAAGAGAATTAGCTGGTTGTACGTCTGCTAAACAAAGAAATAATTTAAAATTACAAGCCTTGACAGTAATAAGCCCAAGAACTGGTACATATAAAGCTGGACAAACAATAACAATAAATGCTGCATTTTCAACAGATGTATATGCGTCTGGAAAAAATAAATTAACATCAAGTAATGGACCAGTGTTAACAATAAAATTTGGAAATGGTTCAGAGAAAAAAGTAAGTTTATCATCAGTAAGTGGAAAGAAAATAACATATAAATATACATTAACATCGGAAGATAATGGAAAAATGGAAGTGACAGGAATAACAGGAAAGGTTTATGATATTATAGGATTAAGCCTAGAACTAAGAATTTCAAATCCGCAAGTAGGAGGAAATACAATAACAGCAGATAATTCTACACAGGTTACTCCAAGTAGTCCAAGTGGATTAAAATTACAAGCTTTAACAGTAATAAGTCCAAGAACTGGTACATATAAATCTGGAGAAACAATAACAATAAATGCAGCTTTTTCAACAGATATATATGCTGCTAAAAAAGCAAAATTAACATCAAGTAATGGACCAGTACTAACAATAAAATTTGGAAATGGTTCAGAGAAAAAAGTGAGTTTATCATCAGTAAGTGGAAAGAAAATAACATATAAATATACATTAACATCTGAAGATAATGGTAAAATGACAGTAACAGGAATAACAGGAACAGTATATGATAGTAATAGCTTAGATTTAAAATTACAAATTCCAAATCCACAAGTAGGAGGAAATACAATAACAGCAGATAATTCTACACCTACTATACCTGATACACCAAGTAATCCAATAAATTTGAAATTACAAGCTTTAACAGTAATAAGGCCTCAAACAGGTACATATAAATCAGGAGAAGAAGTAGTAATAAATGCTGCATTTTCAGCAGATGTATATGGTAGCAAAAAGACAAGTTTAACAACAAGTAATGCACCAGTATTAACAATAAAATTTGGAAATGGTTCAGAAAAGAAAGTAAGTTTATCTGAAGTAAGTGGAAAGAAAATAACATATAAATATACATTAACATCTGAAGATAATGGTAAGATGACAGTAACAGGAATAACAGGAACTGTATATGATAGTAATGGTTCAAGTCTAGAACTAAGAATTTCAAATCCACAAGTAGGAGGAAATACAATAACTGCTTCAAATAGTAATGAAGGTCCTGTTGTTACAGACTTAATAGGAGATATAAATAATGATAATAAAGTAAATTCAATGGATGTATTAAAATTGAGAAGATATATAGCAATGACTAAAATGACTAAAAAAGCAAAAGAATGGAATTTAACAGAGACAGAGAAAAAATATGCAGATATAAATAAAGACGGAAAAATAGATTTAAGAGATGTCCTTACATTAAGAAGAACAATGGCAAAGAGTAAAAAATAATAAGAATGTAACAAAGATGTAACAAAAAAGTAATAAAAAAATAATATAACATAAAACACTTGACATACTAATTAATTGAGAGTTATAATAAAAATGATATATTGAAAAATATACTAAAGTATGAGATGATATAAAAAAGAAATTATATTGATTGGAGAGGTAATTTAATGAAAAAAACGTTAATAAAATTAATAGTATTAATATTAGTGATGTGCATAGGAATTTGCAATTATTCAATTGCAGCAGGGGACAATTGTGAATTAGAAGTAATAACACCACAAGAAACTTATAAGCCAGGAGATGAAGTTAGATTAGTTTTAAAAGTAAAAAATATTACTACTTCATCTACAGGAGTAGCTTTATATCAAGGAACTTTAACATTTGACTCTAATGCGTTTGAATTTTTAGAATTAGCAGGAAAAGATAACAGAAATAATAAAGATATTGATTGGATAATAGATCCTGTAACTGATGAAGAAATACAAAATGCGGCTCAAGGACTAGTAATAACAGCATATACATCAACTTATGAAGATTCTAAATCAGATGCTAATATTGTTGCAATATATTTAAGGGTTAAAGATAACGTACAAGATGGAAATTATAATGTTAATTTTGAAGGAAATGAATTAGCAGGTACTACAGTAGAAATAAATAAAAATAATTTTAGCAAGCCAATAAAAATAGCAAGTTCTACACCAGTAGAACCAACAGTAACACCAGTACCAGTAAGCCCAACAGTAACACCGGTACCAGTAAGTCCAACAGTAACACCAGTACCAGTAAGTCCAACAGTAACACCAGTACCAGTAAGTCCAACAGTGACACCAGTACCAGTAAGCCCAACAGTGACACCAGTACCAGTAAGTCCAACAGTAACACCAACACCAACAGAAGATAAGCCAAGCATATTACCATATGCTGGAATGAGTAGTAAATTCATTGTAATAGGAACAATATTATTAATATTAGCAGGAATAACAGCCGTATACGTATATAATAAATATAAATCTTTAAAATAGTAGGATAAGATATGAAAGATTATTATGAAATATTAGAAGTTAATAAAAAAGCATCTAATGAAATGATTGAAAATGCTTACAAAACACTTTCTAAAAAATATAAAAATCAAAGTTCAAATGAAAAAAATATAAATGATATAGTTGAAGCATATAAAATATTATCTGATGTTTTTCTAAGAGAACAATATGATATAGAATTAGAAAAAGAAAAGGGTTCAGGTACAAATAAAATATCAAATAAAAAGAAGCAAAAAACTGTATTAGAAAAAAATACTGAAGAACAACACAATCAAGAAGTACAACACAATCAAGAAGTACAACAACCAAAAAAGAAAAGAAAGTTTATAAGAGAAGATCAATTTCAAACAGCAAAAACAATGTATGGACTAAGTAGCGATATATTTAAATTTTTTAAAGAAGCAATTATAAAATTGAAAAACAAAAAAATGGAAAGAGAAGATTGGATAGCTTTAGCATTAACTGTTGTCGTTGTATTGATTTTAGGAGTAATATTATGGTTCATTCCTTTTACTAATGGATGGGTAAGAGAATTAACTGTTGATAATCCATTAATAACATGGATGTATAAAAAATAAAATTATAAAACCAAGAGGTACAATATCATCCTCTTGGTTTTCTTGAAATATGAAAGGAAATACATATGAGAAAAAAAGTAGAAAAAATTTTAGCAATTATTATAGTAAATGTAATTATTTTGTATTCAGTTTTTCCTGTTGCTTATGGAGAGGATATTGAAGAAGCAGAGAATTATAATATTAAAATACAAGAATCAAATGAAATTATACCTAAAATCCATGATGTAACAATAGATGAATTTAATAAAAATAATAAAGAAGAAAAAGAAGTCAAAAAAACTAATTTTTTACAAAAATTTTTAATGCTTTTTTCTAGTTCAAAAAATGAAGATACTATACCTGAGCAATATGATTTAAGAAGTAGTAATCCAAATAATTTTGCAAATCATGGTAATATAGAAATAAATGTTGAAAGTCAAGGCGATTATGGATTATGTTGGGCGTTTGCATCATTAGGAGCAGTAAAAACACATTTGGCAGTAAAAGGGTATAATAATTATAAAACATTAAACCTTTCAGAATGGCATATGAACTATTTACAATCAAAATATTATGATATTAATAAAAAATTGATGGAATTTTTAAATCAAGAAGGATATATTGAGACAAGTGAAAGAGAACTCTCTGGACCAGGAAGTATTGATATGTTTTATTCTTATATAATGAACAATAATGGTCCGGTTTTAGAAGAAAGATGTCCATATGGACAATCTATAGATGTTAATGATGAAGATGCTTTAAGACAAATTGAAAATATAAAACCAGATTTTTATGTACATAAAATTATAGAATTTCCATGTATAATGAAAGTAAGACAGGATAATGGAACTGTAGCAATATATCAAGGAGATATATCACAAAACAATATAATTCAAAATGAAGAGATGAAGACAATACGCGATAGAATAAAAAAGACTATTATGGATAATGGTGGATTATATTCAATTATAAGATGGGATTCCAAATTTATGGGGAATAGAATAGGTGAAAAATATAGAAATGTTGATGGTGAATTTGCAGAATATGATGATGGTACTATAAAAAATTCAGAAGAAGTTCATGCAATTAATATAATAGGTTGGGACGATAATTATGATAAAAATAAAATTAATGCAATGAATAGTAAAGGAGAAATAGTTCATCCAACTTCAAATGGTGCATATTTAGCAGTAAACAGTTGGGGAGAAGACTGGGGAGAAAATGGATGCTTTTGGATTTCTTATGAAGATGCTTGTGTAGAATCACGGCTTAGTTGGAATATTAGAAGCAGATCAAACTGAAAAATTTAACATTCATACATTTGAGAATGAAAGTCAATATGAAGAACAAAAACAATATTGTGAAGATTTTAACATTGCGTATCAGGCGGATGATAATACTAAAACATTAAGTATTATTGATATCGGCGAATATTTTATAGATTATTATCCATATATGACTGAAGAAAATTCAACAGATGAAAAAAATAAAAGAGGAGATGTAGATGGAAACACTAGAGTTGACTTAATAGATGTTTTAAAATTAAGAAGATATATTGCATACAAAAAAACAGGAAAGAATGCTAATACTTGGAATTTATCAGAAGATGAATTCTTAAGAGCTGATATAAATCAAAGTGGAGAAGTAGATCTAATGGATATTTTATTGCTTAGAAGATACATAGCAGCTTCAAAAAGTGAAACAATAAAACAAAATCATCCGGGTTGGTATTGGGAGGACTAAATGGGATTAAGAATAATATATGGAAGAGCAGGTACTGGAAAAAGCAGTTACTGCTTTTCTGAGATTTCAAATATAATAAATAATGAGAAAAAAATCTTTGTTATAACGCCAGAGCAATTTTCATTTACTGCAGAAAAAAAATTAATGGAAATTTGCGGTAAGAAGGCAGTTATTAATGTTGAAGTAATTACATTAAGCAGAATGGCATATAGAGTATTAAATGAGATAGGTGGAAATTCTAAAAAAAGTTTATCAAAATGTGGAAAATCGATGATAATCTATTCAATTTTAAATGCGCATAAAAAAGATTTTAAATTTTTAGGAAAATCAGATGAGAATATAGATTTAGCTATGCGTGCTGTGACAGAGTTTAAAAAACATGGAATAACTTATGAAGATTTGGATAATGAAATTGAAAACTTGAATGATGAATATTTAAAAACAAAATTAAACGATATAAATTTAGTATTTAAAGAATTTGAAAAAAGAATAGAAGATTCTTATATTGAAGAAACAGATTTATTAAATTTATTATTAAATGCGATTGAAGAATCTAATTTAGTTAAAGAAAGTGTTATATATATTGATGAATTTCAAGGTTTTACATATCAAGAATACAAAATAATTGCAAAATTAGTTAAACTTGCAAAACAAGTTACAATTACAATGTGTACAGATAATATGGTTTTAAATTTTGAACCAGATACTGATGTATTTTATTCGAATAAATTAACATTAGAAAAATTGGTTAAGCTTACAAAAGATTATAATTTAAAACAAGAAAAATCAGTTGAATTATTAAAAAAATATAGATTTAAAAATGAAGAATTAATTCATTTAGAAGAAAATCTATATGATATAAAATCCACAATGTTTGAACAAACTGTGGATAACATTCATCTGTTTTTAGCTAAAAACCAATATTCAGAGATAGAAAATATTGCTAAAAATATTCATAGTCTAGTAAAAAATGAGGGCTTGAGATATAGAGATATTTCGGTAATTACTAAAAATATTGATACATATTCAAGTTTGATAAGAACCATATTTAAAAAGTACAAAATACCAGTATTTATAGATGAAAAAAGAGATTTAAATCAAAATATTATAGTCCAATATTTTTTAGCTTTAATTGAAGTAATTTTTAAAAATTTTTCAAATGAAGCTTTATTTGGATACATTAAATCAGGATTTTTAGATTTTGATGAAGATGATATTTTTAAATTAGAAAATTACTGCAATAAGTGGGGGATAAAACAAAATAAGTGGAAAAAAGATTTTACTTATGATGTCGAAAATTTTAAAGAAGAAGTAGAAAAACTAAATGTAATTAGGGCAGAAATAATTAATCCATTAATTGAATTGAAATCTAAAATAATTAAACAAAGAACGGCTAAGAACATAAGTTATTTAATGTATGAATTTATGGAAAATAATTGTATAGAAGAAAAGTTTACAAGAAAAATAGTAGAGCTACAGGAAAATGGACTAATTGACTTAGCAAATGAATATGTAGAAAGTTATAAAAATATAATATCTATTTTAGATGAAATGGTGACAATTTTTGGTGATGAAAAAATAACTCTAGATAACTATTATCAAATTTTTAAAGTAGGATTAAAAAATAGTGAGTTAGGAAAAATTCCTGGAACTCAGGACCAAGTAATAATAGGGGATGTTGATAGATCAAGAAGCCATAAAGTTAATACTGTGTTTATAATTGGATTAAATGATGGCGCATTTCCAAGTGTAAACACAGCCCAAGGTTTTTTAAATGATAAAGATAGAGAAATATTAAAACAAGATAATCTGGAACTAGCAAAAGGAACAATTGAAAATTTATATGAAGAAAATTTTAATATTTATAAAGCTTTTACTACAGCTGAGGAAAGATTATATTTATCTTATGCTAGTCAAGATTCAGAAGGAAAATCTTTAAGGGCATCAATGATAGTTATCAAATTAAAAAAAATGTTTCCCAAATTAATTGAAGACAGCGATATATTAAAAAATAATGTAGATGATGATAATTTATATAATTTTAATCCTAAAATTAATATTGAAAGTATCGAAAAATTATATGGTACAAAATTGATGACAAGTGTATCAAAATTAGAACAATATAGAAAATGTCCGTTTTCATATTATCTTCAATATGGATTAAGATTAAAAGAAAAGGAAGAATTAAAAATACAGAGTATTAATACAGGATCATTTATGCATGAAGTAATAGATACTTTTTTTGAAAGAACTCATGAAGAAAATATTAGTCTTCCATATTTTTTAGAAGATGAAAATAAAATCAAAAAAATGATTGATGAGATTGTAGAAAACAAGCTAGGACTAAGTAGAAATGCAATATTTACAACAACTGCAAAATATAGAATTTTAGTCGAAAGATTAAAAAGAATATTAGCAAAAGCTTTGAAATATATTATAGAAGGATTAGTATATAGTGATTTTGAATTAGAAGGCACAGAAGTAGAGTTTAAGCCAATATTAATGAAATTAGATAATGGAAAAGAAGTAGAAATCAAAGGAAAAATAGATAGGCTAGATATAGCTAAAACAGAAGAAGGAAATTATGTAAGAATAATAGATTATAAATCATCAGCCAAAAATATCGATTTAAATGAAGTATATGCAGGACTTCAAATTCAGCTTTTAACTTACATGGATGCAATGTGTACACAAGAGGATTTAATGCCAGCAGGAGTGTTATATTTTAATTTATTAGAACAAATGGTAAAAGAAAAAACTAGAATAGATGAAATAGAAATAGAAGATAAAATAAGAAAAAGTTTTAAAATGAAAGGTTTAATAATAGCAGATATTCAAATTATAAAAATGCATGACAAAACATTAGACGCAGGAAGCTCTAAATATGTACCAGCAGCAATAACCAAAAGCCAAGGGATAAATAAAAAAGACACTAATGGAGTAAGTAAAGAAGAGTTTAAAAAACTGCAAGAATATGTACTTGAAACAATAAAAGAAATAGCACAAGAAATATTAGAAGGAAAAATAGATATAAAACCACACAAATATAAAGGAAAAACGCAGTGCACATATTGCCCATATCATTCAATATGTGGATTTAATCCAAATTTTCAATAGTTTTTCAAAGCTTTTTTCATCGGGTTTTTCATCGGTTTTTTCATCGGTTTTTTCATCGGGGACGGTCCTTTTTGAAAAAAATTGCGATTTTCAACAGGGACGGTCCTTTTTGAAAAAAGTTTAAATAGAGGAGGAATAATGAATTTATCAAATGAAAATGTGATTCATATTAATAAAAATGGAGTTCAATATTTACAGTTTAAAAAATTACTAGAATATAGTGATATAATAAATCATGCATATTCTTTAGGGTTAGATGTTAATTTTAGAACAGCAACTGTAGATAAAAAGCCGTTACCAATTGAGAAGTATAATGATGCTATTAAGAATTATAAGAATCTTTGTGAGACTTTAGAAATGAATTTTATAAATATAATAAAATGTAGGCAAAATCATACTAAAAATATTGGCATAATTAGCAAAAAAATAAATAAAGATGCTCCAGATTTTGACATAGAGCTTTTTAAAGAAGGCGTAGATGGATTAGTTACAAATAAACCAAATTTAATATTAGGGACAACTAATGCTGATTGCATTTTATTATTGTTTTTTGATCCTATTAAAAAAGTCATTTCTAATGTGCATTCTGGATGGAAAGGTACGCTACAGGAGATATCTATTCAAGCGGTTAATAAAATGATAAATGAATATAATTGCAGTCCATCTAATATAATTTGCTGTATTTGTCCAAGTATTAGAAAATGCCATTTTGAAGTTGATAAAGATGTTAAAGATATGTTTTTTAATAAATTCAAAAATTTAGAAGAGATAAATCAAATTATAGAATATAATGCCATGAGAGATAAGTGGAATATAGATACAGTTTTGATTAATAGAGTAATTTTAAAAAAATTAGGATTAAAAGATGAAAATATAATAGATTCAGGCATTTGTAGCGTTTGTAATTCTAATTTGGTACATTCTTTTAGAGTTGAGAAAGAAGGATATGGATTAGAAACAGCATTAATAGAATTAAAAGATTATCAAAACAAGGAATATATAAATGAAACTTTTAGAACTAAGGATTTTATAGGATAAAAAATTTTCAAAAAGGACCGTCCCTGATGAAAATTTTCAAAAAGGACCGTCCCTGATGAAACACCTGATGAAACATGATGAAAATTTTAATAAAAGAGGAGATTTAAATGAGTAAAGTAATTCCAAATAAATTAAATATAGGCGATACTATAGGAGTAGTCGCTCCTTCAAACCCAATTATTGGGGATAACATATCTGAATTAGATTTAGCGAAGAAAATAGTAGAAAGAGAAGGATTTAATGTGAAATACTCAAAAAATTTATTTTCAAATACGAATGTATATTCTGCAACCGCAAAAGAAAAAGCTGATGATATAAATAAAATGTTTGAAGATGAAGAAGTTAAAATGATTTGGTGCGCTAAAGGTGGTGAAGGGTGTAATTCTGTATTTGAATATTTAGATTATGAGTTAATAAAGGCTAATCCTAAAATAATTTGCGGATATAGCGATATTACATCTTTAACAAATATAATTACAGCTAAAACAGGGCTGGTTACTTTTAGTGCTACTAATTTTAAGACTATTGCAACAGATGATACTGATTTTAGTTTTAAAGAGGCAATGAATAGGTTGGTAAATTGCAGTTTGGATTTTGGAATTCCAAATAATGATTATTATAAAACTATACAAGAAGGTGTTACAGAAGGTGAATTAATAGGAGGAAATTTGTCTCTTATTGGAGGTGTAGCGGTTGGAAGATATAGTGTTAATTTTAAAGATAAAATATTATTTTTAGAAGAACTTGGATTGGAAACGTCTCCAAATCGTGCAAGCAGTTATTTGTATACTATGAAACAGAATGGGATTTTTGAGAAAATAAAAGGTTTGTGGATAGGAAATTATGAACATGAAAGTGAAATATCGCTTGAAAAAATAGTAATAGATGTTTTGGAAAGTGAATATAGATTTCCAATTATTAAATCAAATAATTTTGGACATATTGAAAACAAAACAGTTATTCCAATAGGAACAAGAGCTAGAATAGATACAAGTAAAAATGTTAAGATAGAATTAATAGAAAATTGTGTAAAATAAGTAATGAAAAATTAATTGTTACTAGATAATGGTTTTTAATTATAAAAATCTATAAATCCAGTATTTGTAATGAAAATGTAATATATATTTTTTTTATAATATTTTGTTAATTAATTTTAAAATCATGAAAATCACTGATATACTAATTAAATTAGGAT
>JAFRDD010000061.1 GCA_017404025.1 Clostridia bacterium | reverse complement strand
TTGGTACTATAAAAGTATAATAGTTAATTACTAATTAAGTAATTGATTATTATACTTTTTTCTATTATTATGATTGAAGTGATTGGATAACGAGGCTCTTTTAGAGATCAAGTTCTCGTCATAAAAAGTGTTATCCATCCTTCGCATAATATATTCGTTTAAGCAAGTTGAGACTGAAATAGCTCTCGTGTAACGAACCAAAATGAGGATATGTAGAAGAGTTGGAACCAATCATAATTAAGAGAATAAAATTGAAAGGAAGATGCAAATGAAGTATGGAGTTGGAATTGATGTTTCAAAAGGAAAAAGTACAGTTGCAATATTATCAGTGGAAGGAGAAATAATTGAAGAGCCATTTGAAATTACTCATGACATTGATGGATTGGGATATCTTGAAGAAAAATTAAAAAAATTGCCAAAGGAAGATTTAAAAATAGTAATGGAAGAAACTGGAACATATCACTTGCCTGTTTTAGGTTATTTACTGGATAAAGAATATTTTGTAGCTGCTGAAAATGCTTTAAAAATAAAAAATATTTGGATCGAGGATTAAGAAAAGCTAAGTCAGACAAAAAAGATTCATATAAACTTGCAGAATATGCTTGTGATAACTGGTTTAAGTTAAATAAGGTTAGAGAGAACGATGAAATATATAATGAACTAAGATTTTTATCAAGACAATATTTAGCTACAATTTCAGTTCAGGTTAAACAAAAAGTGAACTTCTCAAATTTATGTGATTTACTATTTCCAGGATATTATCAACTATTAGATGATAATAACTTTATTTTAGGATTAGAAATATTTAAAAAGTATTTTCATCCAGAAATAGTAAAGAAGAAAAAGGAAAATCAATTTATTACTGAGATTGATAAAATAGCAAAAAAATTAGGACATAAAGGTGCAGGTATAACCTTAGCCAATAAGATTTATACACTTGCTCAAAACACAATTCCTCCACGCCCTAATAATCAATATTCACAACTATCCGCAAGTAGCTGTGCAGATGCATTAATTATAACAATTAAAACATCTAATACAATTATAACAGAAATGGATAAACTTGCAAGAGAATTACCAGAATATGAAGTAATTAATGAAATACCAGGGTGTGGTAAAAAATTGACAGCAAGAGTAATAGCAGAAATTGGAGATGTAAGAAGATTTAAAAATGCTGGAAGTATCATAGCTTATGCAGGACTTGATGCACCACCTTATCAATCAGGGCAATTTGAAGCAACAAATAGACACATATCCAAGCGAGGAAATAAATACCTAAGAAAAACAGGCTATGAAATCATGAAAACAATAAAAAGCAATGTTAATAATGAGAATGAACTCAGATTATATATTATTAAAAAAGAAAGTGAAGGAAAATTAAAAAAAGTAGCTAAAATAGCAGGATTAAATAAATTTTTAAGAATATACTACGGGAAAGTGAAGAAAAAATATAAAGAATTAAATATTTGGAAAACTTGTTAACATAAGCCTAAAAAAGACCTTTAAATAGGTTTCTTTGTCGTGTCTAAAATTCTTATAAAAATATTTAAAAAAATTTAGAAAAAACTATTGACTTTTGTTAGCAAGTTTTTATGCTATTTTCCTTAAATATTCAGCATATTTTTCATTTGGGGTCATATAATCATTAGAACTATGTATTCTAATATTATTGTACCAGCTTTCTATAAATTCAAATATAGCTTTTCTTGCTTCATCAAATGTTTCATA
>JAFRDD010000060.1 GCA_017404025.1 Clostridia bacterium | reverse complement strand
TTAATAAAAAAATAAAATTTATTGATTTAATCATTTGTGATAAAAAAATTGGTCCTCATACAAAATATTTTTATGCTATGCAAAAATATAGAAATTATGCTGTAATTACTGTTGATGATGATCATGAATATGATAATGATTTATGTGAATCATTATGGAAGTCATATATAGATAATCCTAATTTAATTTCTGCTAGAAGAGTACATTTAATTAAAAGGAATGAAATGGGAGTACCACTATCATATAATTTATGGAGATATAATTGTAGAGATATAAAAATATCAAATATGGATCTATTTGCAACCGGTGTAGGTGGAGTACTTTATCCACCAGATATATTAAAAATTTCAGATAAAAATTTACCAGCTATAAATGCATGTTTATATGCTGATGATATTTATTTAAAATGGGTAGAAGAAAAAATGGGAATAGAAACTATTTGGTGTAAAAATAAAAATACAGAAGGTAATAGATTATTAGATGAAGAAATTATTGATAGTGCATTATATTTAGAAAATGTAAAATCTAAAGGAGAAAATAGAAATGATAAATACTTAAAAATATTTAAGTTATAATTATGAAAGTAGCTGTTTGTGCAATTGCTAAATATGAAAACAATTATATTAGAGAATGGGTTCAACATTATATAACATTAGGTTTTGATAATGTGATATTATATGATAATAATGATATAGATGGTGAAATATTTAATGATGTAATTGGTGATTATATTAGAAGTAATTATGTTATATTAAAAGATAAACGTGGTGAAATGTTCAATCAAAAAGAATTTTATAATGAATGTTATAAAGAATATTCTAATGAATATGATTGGATAGCTTTTTTTGATATTGACGAATTTCTTGAATTAGAATATGATGATAATATCAAAAACTATTTAGCAAAAGACGTTTTTAAGCAATTTGATTATATAAGAATTTGCTGGAAAACATATACTGATAATAATCAAATTAAAATAATTGGAAATAATTATAATTGTCAAACACGTTTTACTGAAGTATTTGATGTATATGATAATGAAAATAACAGAAGACAAAAATGTATATATAAAACAAAAAATAATGAATTAAAGTTATCTGTTCATAACCCAATTAATGTATTAAATCCTTGTAATGCATTAGGAATTCAAGAATTAAAATTAGGTACAATGTTACCTCATACATTATGGAAAGGATGCTGGTTAAATCATTATTTAACAAAAAGTTTAGAAGAATATATTAGCAATAAGTGTTTGAAACATAATAAATTAAATAGAAAAGAAAGCATATATAACATATATATTGATAGGTTGTTAGATTTTACATCATATTGGGAGGTTAATGAAAAAACTACTGATAAATTAGAGTACATAAATAGTATTGTTAAAAATGATAATTAGAAATAATGCACGTTCTACAATAGATGTATATGATTCATTATTATATGAATTTAAGAATGATACTTCTAATGATTGCATTGTTTTAAGCGGATTTAAGGAAAAATACAGTATTGATGAGTTAAAGAATATGTATGATAAAATAATAGTTTTTAACTTAGAACAATATTGGGATAATTTTTTTAAGATGGACAATTACATCAATTTATTAAAACAAGCAGATGAAGTTTGGGATTATGATGAAGAAAATATTGTAAACTTATCATATATAAGAGATGATATAAAGTTACATTTACTTAAACCATTTATAACTATACAAGAGCAAGAAAAAGAGTATGATATACTTTATTATGGAGGTATAAATGGTAGACGTAAAAAAATTTTAGATAAATTAGTTAATTGTAATTTTAATGTAAAAACACTATATTGGAATGATAATGTATTTGGCAATAACATTAATGATTATATTGCAAAATCGAAATGCTTATTAAACATTCATAAAGATTCCAACTATAAATTACAAGAACAAGCAAGGATGATAAGGTGGATTGGAAATGGAAAAATTTTTTCAGAAAAATCAATTCATAATTACTTGAATGTTGATGAATATGAATATGATGAATTGGTTGATAAAATTGCAGAATATCTAAAAAATGGAAAGTAATGAACAATGTGTTTCAAAGTATATTGTAATTTCAAATGATTGTACATCAGGACAATATTATAAACTGAACAAATGTGAATTTAATAATCCATTTGTTTGGAATATTTGGTGGTATATAGATGATTATGTTAAATTTATTAAAAATTTTAATAATATTAACTTTAATAATTATGAAACTTTATTGACCAATGATAATGAATACTTTTCAGATTACAAATTAAAGTTTAACCCATTAACATATTATGTAAATGTTGATAATAAGTATAAGATAGCATATCCGCATTATATATCAAAAAAAGATTATGTAGATACAAAATACAAAGTAAGATTAGATAGATTCAATAAATATAAGAATGTATGTGAAACAATTTTTATGTTAAATGAAAAAAGTTGGACATCAATAGAGGATGAATTAAAGTTTATCAACGTTATTACTCCATATAAGAAATTTTTATATACATCACATAAAGAGTTACTTAAATACAAAAATGACAATATGATAATAATTTATAAAGAAAACATAGATTATCCTAATTCATTTAAGACATTTGCTAACATACTAACAAAAACATTAGATAGGCAATAATGAATAATACAATTATATTTTCCAATGAATGCACATCTGGAAGATATTATAAAGTAAATAAGTTACAATATAATAATCCTATAATTTGGCATCATTGGCCAATAAATAATTATATAGAATTTATTAAAAATTTTGATAATGTTAATTTAAGTAATTATGAGATATTGCCTATTGATGGAGATACATATTTCAAAAATATGTATAATTTTGAAAAGAATAGTAAGTTAACATATTATGTAAAAATTGATAATAAATATAAAATAGCATATTCTCACTATATTTTTAATAAGACCGAAAAAATATCAGGTGATAATAAATATAGCCCAAACATAAAAGAGTATGTTGTACAAAAATATGAAACACGACTAAAAAGATATAATAGCGAACAAAACAAACAAATAGTTTTTTTATTTGGTGAGAAAAAATATACATCAATAGAAGATGAATTAAAGTTTATCAATGTTATTACTCCATATAAGAAATTTTTATATACATCACATAAAGAATTACTTAAATACAAAAATGACAATATGGTAATAATTTATAATGATCACATTAATCATGATAAAGTTAATATTGATTTTTCAAAAGAACTTAATAAATATTTATGAGTAAGATAACAGTAGTTGGAGCAGGGTATGTAGGTCTTTCAGTAGCTACTCTTTTATCTCAATATAATCAAGTAACTCTTGTTGAAGTAGTTCCTGAAAAAATCAATTCAATAAACAATAGAATCTCACCAATAAAAGATGAGTATATTGAGAGATACTTCAAAGAAGTATCTCTCAATTTAGTAGCTACTTTATATAATGATACAGTATATAAAGATGCTGATTTTATAGTGATTGCTCTTCCAACCAATTATGATGAGACTACTAATTATTTTGATACACATTTTATTGATGATACTATAGATAAAATCATTAATGATAATCCAATTGCTAATATAATTATCAAGTCAACAATTCCTGTTGGATATTGTGAAAGTATATACCGTAAATATTCTGATATAAATCTTTTCTTTTTTCCTGAGTTTCTTCGTGAATCAAAAGCATTATATGATAATCTTTACCCTTCTCGTATAATCTGTGGTTGTCCTTATAAATTACGTTCAATTGGAAAAGAGTTTGCAAATCTTTTGAAAGATGCTTCACTTAAAGAAGATATTGAAATATTGTATATGAACAATACTGAAGCAGAGGCAGTGAAGTTATTCGCTAATTCATATCTTGCTATGAGAGTATCTTATTTTAATGAGCTTGATACTTATGCTGAATTGAATAAGTTAAATACTGAGAATATAATAAAAGGTATATCACTTGACCCAAGAATTGGTGATTTTTATAATAATCCATCTTTTGGTTATGGTGGATATTGTTTTCCTAAAGATACTAAACAGCTTCTTGCTAATTATAAGAACATACCTCAGAATCTAATAAGTGCTATTGTAGAAAGCAACAAGACAAGAAAGAGATTCATAGCTGACCAGATACTTAGAAAGAAACCTAATATAGTTGGTGTATATAGATTGATAATGAAGTCTGGTTCTGATAATTTCCGTTCATCAGCTATACAAGACATAATGTATTATCTAAAACAGAATGGTGTAGAGATAATCATATATGAACCTACTATTGAAAGTTTCAATGACTTTACACTTGAGAATGACTTGTCTATTTTTAAATATAAATCAGACATTATTCTTGCTAATCGATATGATGAAGAGCTTGATGATGTAAAGAATAAAGTATACACTAAAGACATATTCCATAATAATTGATGAAACAAATTAACACATACATATCTGAGAAATTACATCTTAATAAAGATTTTGAACCAAAGTACAAATATCATCCATCAGGACGTCTCGCATTAAGAAGAATTGTAATTCAATTAATTAAAGAACGTGGAAAAGATGCTGATTTGAATGATATTGATACAAGTAAAGTTGAAAGAATGTTCTCAATATTCAGTGATTTAGATCCGCATAACATAAACATATCTGAGTGGAATGTAAGTAATGTAAAAGATATGAGAGCAATGTTTTATGGATGTAAAAATTTCAATTGTGATATATCAAAATGGGATGTTAGCAAAGTACAAGATATGTCAGTCATGTTTCTTGGGTGTGAAAAGTTTGATTGTGATTTAGAAAATTGGAAAGTAAATGCTCCAAGAAATATGCAATATGGAGCATTTGATAAATGTGAGTCATTAAAAATTCCAAGTTGGTATAAAGGATGAAAACAATAGATAATTATATAATAGAGAAGCTTCACTTAAATAAAGATATTGAAATTCCACATTATGTTGTAATATTAAAATATCTTATAAGACCTAAATGTGAATATGAAATATGTACAACAACTGATGAAGTAATAAAAGTAATCAGAAAGAATCATACATTTAATAATGTATATAAGATAGATGATTTAAAGAATCTTGATAAGTTGTTTGATTCACTTTGGGAATTTAAGGGAGAAGAGAATGATAGAGAGTATCTTAAAAGCATTGGTGTTGAACGATGCACTGATGATATAAGACAGATTCTTAGAAAGAATACTAAGTAATTACATTATTTTTATATATAAATATCATTAAGAGATTATGGATGGTTCATTTTTTATTTTCTTAAAGACTATAATTGATCTTGCAGCTTATTCAGCATTGATAATTATGATATATGTATTAATTTATGTTAGAAGAGGTGGTGTAATTCAGATAGGATATTATGAAGATGATGACGATGATGAACAACAAATAAATGAAAATGATGATAACGAAGTCAATTGATACATATTAAAATAAGCTAAATCATATACAAAATTGAAGAGGAAATTTGAATTTCCTCCTTTTTGTTCTATATTAATATGTAAAAGCTATTAAAGTATGGATAAAGTATCAAAAAGTTGGTTAAAGAAACACGGTTTTAAAGAAACTGTGTATGAAGATGTTGAGGAACGTCATAATCATATGCAGGAAGTCTATAGAAAGAAGCAATCTAGTTATATGATTGCTTTTAAAGATAGATGGGCAAGATTTGATTGTTATTACTATGTAACTACTAATAAGTTTGGTGACAAGAAAATTAGTAGATACTATATGTTCTATGGGTTCAACAAGAAAACAAATTTTGTTGTTGAGAATCGTATTACCCATTATCTACCTACTGTTGAACAGATGAAGTCTGCATTGAATGTAATTGGAATTGGAATATGAGTAAGTATAGAGTTAAATTGAATCTTGAATATGAAATTGATATTCCTGAATTAAATGAGGGAGCTGCTTATACTGAGTTGATTGATTCTTTATCTGATGAATCTTTCAATAAAATTAGTAGAATTATTTATGAAACTATTCAAGAAGACGAATATATTACTGAAGATATTGTAAGTATCATTAAAAAATAAAGGAGGAATTTTTATGTACATTCTTGCTGACAATCACAGAATTTTACTTGGTATTTTTACTTCTAAGCAATGGCTGAAGTCTGCAATTAAAGTTCAACAGGAATTGCATCCTGGCACAAAGCTTTATTATCAGGTTGTAACACCAAATGAATTCAGTTCTGTTTTATTTAATTTCTGGACAATGCACCCAGAAAAGTTGATTGAAGTTGAAGATTTAAAAAATTGAATTCTAAGAATTCTTTTCTATATTTAATTGTACAAAACAATAATTTATGAAGACATTATCTCAGTTTGTTAATGAATCCAATCTCACTAAGGAAGAGGTTCGTAAGGATTATGATATTGTTGACGGACTTGACTCCAAGAAAGAGAAACTTGAATATGCGAAGAAATATGGAGTTGATTCTGTAAAGAAGGAAGACATTAAGATGGCTATTCTCCTGAAGCTCCGTGAATTTCGTAAGTCTGCAACTCAGTTTGATGAAGATGACTGGGTTGAATTTCGTCGTCTTGAAGGTTATTCTGTTCAGAAGCTTCCGGAATATCTGAAGGAAGAGAATCCTAAGTTTGTTACTTGGCTTCAGGAATATTACAAAGGGAGATATATGAAAGGCCGACTTGCTAATTGGATTGGAATCAATCCTGGCAACAATACTTTCGGACTGTCTTATGCTGATAGAGATACTATCAAGTTCTATAACAAGATTCTTACTTTCATCCAGGAGAATACTCCTAAGACCCGTACTGTCAAGGATGAGATTTTTGATTCTCTTGTGAATAAGTTCACTGACCTGCTTGCTGATTACAAGGAAGAATATCTCAAGAGAGTTGCTGAGTTTGCTAAGAAACGTTTTACCGAGGTTTTTCCTAAAGATCTTGAAGAACTGAAGAATAGGAAGAAGGAATCCAGTGACCGTTTGGATAAGATTGATTGGAGAAAGAATAGACTTGAATACAACAAGGAATATAAAATTTACAGTTCTTTGAATTCCAAGATTGAACGTCTTGCAAAGATTCTTGATAAATATACTGAGAAGACCTACACTGAGGAATGTGTCAAGCATGCAACTGAGGAGTTTGAAGCTTCAATCAAGGAACTTGCTTCAAGGATTATGAAGGATGAGCTTGAAGTTGACAAACTTGAAGTCAAGTCAGTTCATGATGATCCTAAGATCTTCAAGATGAAGATTACTGATGGAACCAAGAACCTTTATTGCCGAAGCATTATTGCCGCAATGAATTCTTCTTATATGATTCCGCATTACAGGTTCATCATTACAAACCGCAGTAAAGATGATTCTAATTATAATGATTAAAAGTTATGGCTAATCACGGACATTGTAAAGATTGCTGGTGGTACGAAGTTACCAATAAGCCATGCTCCTTAGTTATCAAGGGGGCATTGGTTGAAAAGGAAGGCAATGGAAACTGTTACATGAACAAAGGCGATAATGAACAGTTCACTGAAGTTAAGGATAGTTCATACTGTTTAGATTATTGTAACAGAGAAAAAGAAGAAAAAATTAATGGTACTCTTGCTGATTGGAAGAAACTCCATAGGATAGATTAAGTTATGAAATATAAGATAACAGAATTCAAAGAATGGCCTAAAGGTCTTGAGACTTCTTATCATGATTTAGTAATTAAAGCATCTAAGACTGAAATCATGGAGAAGCTTGGATTTAAACCAAGATATAATCCAAGTGGTGATAAATGGACATATGAATGGAGATGCTGTCTAAATGATGGTGAATATTATTTCATTATTTATGATATGTCCTATGGACGTAAACTTAAGAAGGATGCTGTTATTGAATATCACATTGGGTTTGATGACACATATGATGAAATTCATAATTTCTATCCTGAGAAACGTGAAGCAATCAATATGCTGTTAGCATTGGTTGAAAGAGACCTTGATGTTGATCATTCGGACATTTGGAAAAAATGGCATGATAATGGCATATTTGATGACATTGAACGAATAGTTAGAAATGGACTAATTAAAGATGGGCAAGCGACTGATTGACATACTTCCTAAGATTCCCCAATATGAGGATATTCCTTATGCAGGAGATTTAGAATGTCCTGAATGGGGAAAGACTGGGTTCTATGATTATAATTGGGGAACAAAACATGAAAAGCCAAAGGTAGTTGGCTGGTGTGAAACAAACATTGGGAAGATGGCTGTCTTTGAATGTACTTGTGGACAGAAATATAGATTTCATTGCACTATAGGTACTTGGATAGCTGATGATAATGAATTTGATCATTATCTTTACTATAAAGCAAAAGAATGTACAAACTGGGATGAAATAAAGAAGCAGTTGGATGATGAAGATTAATAGAAAAGTAGTAGCATATCTTGTATTAGTTCTTATCATATCAATTTTGTTGATGGCATTATGGATATGCTTAGGCAATGTTGAATTGCCAAAAATATTACTTTATACTGGTACTGTTATATTATATATTGCTACATTTGCTGGATTGCTAAGAGGCATTATATGGACAGTTGAACATTTTGTTAAATGGATTGAAAACGAAAATAGAGAAGACGAAGCATGAGTGAACTTTGGAAAAAAATGTTTGAAAAATCTGAAAAGGAAGAAGCAATCTGGAAACAGGTTGAGGAAGAACATGACAGATTTGAATCTACTCCAGAATATATAGAGCATAAAGAAAAGATAGATAAACTTTTTAAAGAAGCATCTGCAGCTCATAAGGAGAGACTCAGTGAAGCAAAAGAATATCGCAGAAAGAGATTTCCTAAGAAAGAGCATAAAGAGACTGAGGAAGAAAGAGAAGCAAGAATAGCTGAGAATAAAAGGAGACATGAAGAAAAGATTGCTTCTTATCCTGAAGCTCTCAGAAATGCTATTTATGCATATGAAGCTCTTAATGATGAAGAGAAGAAAATTTTCAGTTATAGCACTTGGTGCTATCGTGGTGAAGAATTAGATGAGATGGAGAACAAGCAGATTACTCATGAGCAGGTAAAACAGCTTCATGACATTCTTGTTCAGACTTGCATTGACTTCATTAATGAGGAAGGTCTTAAAGATGTAGATGTTGTTGCTTTCAGTGCAGATAGTCTTCAGGAATCTGCAAGGTTCAATGAATGGACTCCATCAACAGACTCATTCCTTACACTTGAAGGAATGGAAAAATCTGAGAAAGATGGGGGATATGTTGTAAGAAAGTTTATTGACAGAAGTTTTTGATGATGAAACAAAGAAGTCCTGATTTATCACATAATCAATATAAGATTATTATAGTCAAGCAATCAATTATTGATAGAGATCCCAATGAGTTAAGTTATAAAAAATGGTCTCCTGTTATGGACACTGAAGAAGAAATTGATTATAGTAATAGTTTCATGACATTATAAGAAGCAATTGAAATTATTGAACTATTGGGTAAATATAAATTGTTTCAGATTGTTCCAATTAATTTAGGCGATAGATTGATGATTGTATTTATTCAAAAGTAAATTCTATATTATATTATAATCAAAATAAAATTGAATATGAAGAATATTTTAGTAGTAATTGATGCTCAGAATGACTTCATTGATGGAAGTCTTCGTAATGAGGAAGCAATCAAGGCTGTACCTAATCTTGTTGCTAAGATTCGTAATTCTGATTGGGATGCAATATTTGTAACACAGGATACTCATAGTGAGGATTATCTTGATACTCCAGAAGGAAAGAAACTCCCCGTTGTACATTGTGTTGAAGATACTCCTGGTTGGGATATTAATTCTGATGTACAGGCTGCTCTTACTGATGCAGCATATAAAAACATTGATGTAATTTATATTCCTAAGCCTACATTCGGTTCATTTGATCTTGTTACTGAACTTGATTCTTATGTGTTTGATAACATTGAAGATGATGAGGAAGTAAACATTGTATTTGTTGGATTCTGTACTGACATCTGTGTTGTTAGCAATGCCCTTCTTGTGAAGACAGATTTCTATGCTGATGCAAATATTATTGTAGATGCTTCCTGCTGTGCTGGTGTTACACCTGAGTCTCACAAGGCTGCATTACTTACAATGAAGATGTGCCAGATTGATGTCATAAATGAATAATTTATTTATATTTTTAAGAAAAAACAAAACAACTAGAAATTGTTTCGTTTTTTTTTTCTATTTTTATATATAAAGACATGTAATAAGGTAAATGGCAAAAAATAATAACTGCCACACATCCTGAATATTTTACTCAAGTTCCTAAGTTAAGAAGAGGAAATACGGATGTTAAATGGGCAGCTAAAGGAGATGGACAAACATCATATCAAATATACCCACCTGTAAGGACATTTACATTAAGTAATTTGTCTACTCAATATGTAAATAATGTACATATAATAACAGCAGATGTTACTTGTGATAGTTATTCTAGTTGTAAAGCAAATCCAAATTTTACTAATGGAGTAAAATATCCAATTTATCAACCTAATATATTTTCTATGACATATGCATATTCATATTATTATGCATATTGGTATTCTGGAAGGAATTACACACCATATAATCCATATCCATCTGAACCTTATTCAACTAATTCTTATTATTATGATTGGGTTACAATAACAATACCTAAAACATCAAATCAATCATCTACACAATTTTGTTATAT
Organism: Clostridia bacterium; assembly: GCA_017404025.1. Classification (GTDB taxonomy): domain Bacteria; phylum Bacillota; class Clostridia; order TANB77; family CAG-508; genus CAG-269. The sequence continues at coordinate 22,006 of JAFRDD010000060.1, read as the reverse complement.
TTTAAATAGTAAATTAATAATTGGTGATAATGATTTGCCATTAACAACAAGTGTGTTTAATAATGGTGAATACTGACATATTATATACATCTATTCAAGTACGTCATATAATAAATGAAATAATTAATAATATATATGTATTGATTGAAAATAAAATATTGGTTTATATTGATGGAGAATTACAATTTATTGATTGTACGCCGCAGTATGAAAAATATATGATTTCAATTACTTCAAAAGATAAGTTATTAGAAGAAATAAATAATGAAGTTCAATGATACAATCATTGAACTTTTCTATTTTATTACTATATTATATATGTAATTAATTTATTTAATATGAAAGAGGAAAACATTAAAAAGATTGCTTCTAATGTACATAAGTTGTTTGATATTATGAATTCAGACACTAAATATATGTTTGTAAAGAAGCTTAGTAATCTTAAAGGGAGCAAAGGTTCTATTAGTGATAACATCAATTCTTGTAATGATGTTGAACTTATTGAACTTATTAAGGTTATAATGAAAGGTAAGTTTACCGAAGATCCTAAACAATTATTTTCTGAGATTCTTGAAATTGTAAAATCCGAGACTAAGAAGTAATAAATATCTAATTAAAATAACATTAATAATGAGTAAATTTAAGCTTAACAGTGAAGTTGAGTATTCTATTAAGAAGCAGAAGAAGCATTCTGGAAAGAAGCATTACAATTCTTCTGAAGATTATGATTTTACAGATTTCGCTTATATGAAGCGAGGTAATGCAAAGAATGAACTTCGACATTTACGTGACACTTACGGATTTTAATAATGGGACTTACAAAAGATCAATGGAAAGAAAAACGTCTTAAAGAACTTGAAGATTATGTTCGTAAGAACGGTCGAAAAGTTAAAGATGTAATATATTGGGACACATATCCAATCTGTGTAAAGGATATATGTGTCCTTGGTGTTGCTATCTTCAATAATGAACTTGTGTTTGCTGACTATTCTGACGGCACATTTAGAATTCGTAGAGAATGTAAAAATGAAGAGAGGAAGTGGCTTGAAGAGGTACTTGCTGATATGAAACAATTAGACAAGAATAAGAAATGAGTAGAAGTTACGATAAATATTTACAAGAAGAAGGTGAACTGTGGAGAGAAGCAGTTGACAGTGAAACTATTGACGGTCTTCTTAATGATGTAAAGAATGATGATCCACTTCATTTAGATGATGAAGATTTTGAAATTTATTCAGCAACCGGAATTTTTTAAGTTATGATTAAGATTAATGATAAGCAATTTTTGACTGAGCATTTTCCTGATGGAACTCAGTGTCTTACTAAATTTGATTTCAGTGTAAACAATGAAGGTACTTTCGATATCTTTTGGAAGTATGCAAATGATGAAGAACTTATTTCATTGATTTATATTGTGAATCATATTAGAAATGGTTATGCTTCTAAGGATGTAAAGATTAATCTTTATATGCCGTATGTACCTAATGCACGAATGGACCGTGTCAAGAAACCTACTGAAATTTTTACTCTTAAATACTTCTGTGATATTATCAATAATCTTGAGTTTGATAAGGTAACTATTTTGGATCCTCATTCTGATGTTTCTGCTGGGCTTCTTAATAGAGTAAAGGTAGCAGATGTAAATAAAGTAATCAAATATCCTGTTTATGATGAAGCAGCAATTGCAAATCGTTGGGATAAGGAACTTATAATTTTCTTCCCTGATGCTGGTGCATATAAGAGGTATAAAGACCTTGACTGTGTAAAAGAATTCCGTAAGATTTATGGGAATAAAGTAAGAGATTGGAACACTGGTAAGATTCTTGGTCTTAAGATTGTTGATGAGAATGGAGAGAAGCTTCCTGATGATGCTCTTAAGGATAAGGATATTCTTATGATTGATGACATCATTTCTTACGGTGGTACTCTTTATTATTCTGCATTAAAGATTAATGAACTTGGTGCAAACAGAATTGTTGCATATGCTACTCACGTTGAAGGTGATTCTCTATGGGATAAAGATAAGGGTACATTTAGAAAATGCCTTGAAGATGGTAGTAGTGATACTTCAAATAAGGATGCTATTGTTACTCTTCTTTATACAACTAATTCACTTTATAGGTTTGATAGTGGAAATAGAGTATATGTACTGAACATTGAAAATCTTAAGTAATTATTGAATTAAAAGATAATAATACTATATTAAATTGTAATTTTATAAAGACGTATTTATATGAAAATTAATGCAATGCTTTTGAAGGACTTCTATAAGATGGTGCATCTAACTATGTGTCCTTCTAATATGACTAAGTCCGTTTCATATTTTACTCCTCGTAAGAGTAGAATTGATATGTGGCCTAAGGTTGTGAACTTTGGTTTACAGGCTTTCATTAAGGAGTGGCTGATTGAGAATTTCAATGAGACCTTTTTCAATCGTTCTGAAGCTGATGTTGTAAATGAATATAAGAGAATCTGTGAAAATACTATGGTTAAGGAGAATTATGGACTTGACCGTATTGTTGAACTTCACCGTCTTGGATATCTCCCCATTGAAATCTGGGCTCTTCCAGAAGGAGCAAAAGTTCCTATGCATGTTCCTATCTTTGGAATTACCAATACTCATCCAGATTTTGCTTGGCTTGGACAGGCTCTTGAGAGTCTTATTTCTGCTGAGCTTTGGTATCCTATGATTACTGCAACTGTCGGATATACTTATCGTAAGATTGTTGATAAGTGGTATGACAAGACAGTTGATGATAATGTACCTCATCGTCGTGGACTTGGAAACTTTGACTTCCGTGGAGATATGGGAGTAGATGCTTCTCTTAAGGCTGCTGGTGGGTGGATGCTTAGCTTTGTCAATACTGCAACTGTTCCAGCTATTCCTTGGATGGAAAAGATGTATAATTGTAACTGTGAAACTGAGGAAGTTGGATTCGGTGCAGTTTCAACTGAACATTTTGTAATGTGTTCTAACTCTGCTCTTGATACTGTAATGTATCCTGACGATGTTTATCCTTATAAGGACATTGACCCTCATCGTGAAAGGGTTTTCATCAAAAAGCTTCTTACTGAACTTTATCCTAACACTTCATTCTCTTGTGTTAGTGACAGTTATGATTATTGGAATGTAGTTGAGAATATTCTTCCTACTCTTAAGGATGAGATTTTAAATCACAATGGATGTATGCTTGTCCGTGGTGATTCTGGAGATTGTGTTGAGGTTGTTACAAAGACTGTATTTAAGCTTTGGGATATCTTTGGTGGTACTGTTAATAGTAAGGGATATAAGGTTTTGAATCCTCATATCAAGGCTCTTTATGGAGATTCTATTACTATTGAGAGAGCTGACAAGATTTTCAAGATTCTTGAGGAGAATGGATTTGCTGCTAATAATGTTTCCCTGGGTGTTGGCAGTTTCTCAATGCACTGTATTGAGGAAGATGGACAGCTTAAGCCATTTACCCGTGATACTTTCAGTTCTGCAATTAAGGCAGTATATGCTGAGTTTACTGATGAACAGGGTCATATCATTCCAATGAATGTCTATAAGGATCCTAAGACTGACCGTGACACTGGAGCTGGGTTCAAGAAGAGTCAGAAGGGTTGCTGCATTGTTTACAAGGATGAAAATGGCGAATATGCATATACTGATGAACATGATTGGTTCACTGCTTCTCACAATGCATTACAGGAGCTCAGACCTATCTTTAAAGATGGCAAGCTTCTTGTGAATGAATCTCTCAAAGATATTCGTAACAGACTTCATGACAATGAATTTTAACCACCCATATAATAATCAGGGTTCAATTGAAAGACTGTATAGAGATTATCTAAAATATGATACTCTCTATATAGCTTTTGACTTTGATAATACTATCTGGGATTTTGATAATGCTAAAGCAAACTATTCAGATAATATTGAATTTGCCCACAAGAATGTAATTGATATTTTAAAGAAATGTAAGAAACATGGATTCAAATTAATTCTTTGGACTTCTTGTCCTAAAATTGAGGATGAAATTACAAAGAATGATATTTGTAAAAGCTGGGGAATTGATCCTGACTATATCAATTGGTCTCCTCTTTCTCCAGGTGCTACTAAACCACATTTCAGTTTACTTCTTGATGACAGAGCCGGACTTGAAAGTGCAATGTACATTTTGGATGAACTATTTAAAAGAATTGAAAATAAATAATGTATAATTATATTATCAAAAGTTTAAATCCTTATAAAGTAATTAAGATGTGGGTTCCTGATAATTATTTTACATTTCCTATTGTTGAGGAAATAACCTTAACAAAAGATTGTTATGATGAAGAAGAAATACATTATTTCAATATTAAAAAACCTAAACTTATAAAAGGAACTGTACTAAAAGTAAAATATAAATTTACAAATTATTACGGAGTATTTTTTAGATGTGAACATCCAAATGGCACATATGATATTAATAGCTGTGACTGTGATTATAAAGTAACATTTGTTGATTTTATTGGTGAACTTCCGGAAGATTATGGAAAAGGATTATGGAACAGAAGTGATTGGGATCCAAGAGAACATGGATTTAGTAGATTTGATAAATGGGCAGCAAAATATAATATATTCAAAAATGTAAAGACTGGAGAATATGAATACAGAGAAGAAATGGACAATAACTGATTTTAAAGGTAGAAATATTTTTGATGTTAAAAAGATAAATGATGAAGTAAGAATTACTTTATCATCCGATAAATATCAAATTGACCGTTGGTTTGATAAAGATGAGTTTAACATTATCTTTAGGGAAATGGAGAAAATACATAAAGAAATTAATAAGTAATTTAATATTATGTTTACTAAAGCAGAAAGAAGTACATTCCCATATTGGTTTGCACACGCATGTGCATTTAATATGACTGCATTAAATTGCAGGGTATGGAAATTGAAATATCTTTTTCATGATATTGAAAAACCTTGGTTGAAATTGTTTCTCCCATATAAAAAGGTTCAGGAAATTCATAGAAAGAATAATAGACATCATCCTGAATGGTTAGAAAATAAGTTAGCTAAGTATTACTGGGAAACTCCTTATGATGTTCAATATGAAGTAGATAATTTTTTGAAAAAGTTTGATTATGAAGGTGCGATTCTTGATTGGGAATGTTGTCATTTTACAAAATCAGAAGAACCGCTTAACGCACATGATGAATATAAAAGACTTTTATCATATGATAAATTTAAAGAAAAATATCCATTTATAACTAAATATTGTTACAATGATTTTTCAATTAACTTAATGAATACAATTAAAAGACTTGGTTTAGAAAATAAATAATTATGATTCTTGAATTTGATGGTAATTTTAAGGGTATTGACCCAATCACTAAACAAGTGATGCTTGATGAATATTATGAAGAACTTCTTGATGAAGGTTTTACTACTTCAGAAGCAAGAATGCAAGTTGAAATTATTGAAGGTGAGTTATTCAGTTAATATGAATTTTTTTAAAAATATTCTATATTAAATTGTGAAACAATATATTTTGATAAAATGGCAAAAATAATTTATTGGCACCATAAAGACCCTGACAAAGAAGCAGATGATGTAAGAAACAACTGGTGGACTTGTCCCCCAACACTTGAGGAATTGACAGAAAAACAAGAACAATTGCTTAGAAAGGTATGGCATTGGAATCATAGTTACATTACAGACCCGCTTGGACATAAGCAATGTCTATACATAATGTTAATGGAAATTCCTTTTGGAAAGTTGATTAGTAGATTTATTAAAAAAGAACATAAATATACGATTGAATGAATACAAAAGAATTCAAAATAAAAAGACTTCTTAAAGGTGATACATTTTATGATTATAGAGGCAATCTTAATCATATAGTTAATTTATTTACTGATGAGAATCTTGTTGATATCGTAGTTTATAAATATTGGATTAAAGGAAGAGGATGGAAATATGAAGCAGATTCTTTAGAAATAGTAATATATAGAATTTGTTTATTATATGATAACTTGTCTGATAAATCTAAATCAAATAATTTAAGAAAACAATTTTTTAATTTAAATAATATTGAATATGAAATTTAACGTTGAAGCTGCAACTGAAGGACTTGTTAAGTGGATTCAGGATTGGTTTGAAAAGAATGGTAAGGGATGTAATGCTGTCATTGGTATCAGTGGTGGAAAAGATTCTACTGTATGTGCAGGATTGCTTGTAAAGGCTCTCGGTAAAGATAGAGTAATTGGTGTATTGATGCCAAATGGAGAACAGGCAGATATTGCTGATTCTCATAAAGTTGTAAATTTCCTTGATATTAAGTATTACACTGTCAATATTGAGGAGGCATATGAATCCATTCTTAAATATATGGGATTCCATAATGATTTGAATGTTACTAAACAAACTACAGAGAACCTTCCTCCTCGTCTTAGGATGAGTACTCTTTATGCAATTTCTCAGTCTGTCAATGGACGTGTCTGTAACACCTGTAATATGTCTGAGGACTGGGTTGGCTATAGTACAAGATATGGTGACAGTGTTGGTGATTTCTCTCCTCTTTCTAATTACACTGTTGCTGAAGTGAAGGAGATTGGGCATTATCTTGGCTTGCCTGCTGAACTTGTTGATAAGACTCCTGCAGATGGCCTTTGTGGAAAGTCCGATGAAGATAATCTTGGCTTTACTTATCGTGAACTTGATGATTATATTCGTTATGGAATTTTGCCTACTCCTGAGAAGAAGGAGATTATTGACAGAAAACATGAAAAGAATTTATTTAAACTTCAGTTGATGCAGACTGCACCACAATATGGATTTCCTGAAATTTTGAATTATGAGCAGTAAACAATTATACGGAAAGACATTCCAATCAAAAAGAGAGTTTTTCAAATGGCTTGAACAGAATGAAGATATGATTGATTGGGATGAAGATGTAGAACTTGGTTGGTATTATAAAGAGGAAGAGGAGGAGTAAATCCTTCTCTTCTATTTTAAATATTCTATCAATTCATTTATTTGTTTCTTTGTCATTGGGGAAAGATTATTAGAATTTGGCATACTTAGTTTATGATATTCATCATAACAAAGATATGAATATTCTGCATCATTTTCATAAGAATGTTTTTCAAGATATTCTTTTGTATATATAATATCTGACCAATTATATTTTATAAAGTTATCATTTGTTTTAAGTATATCTTCTAATATTTCAAGAGCTTTCTTTTTAGGAATAACAATATAGTGTTTAATTGAATGTTCCCTAATCATTATTCCATTATAAATATCAGTTCTTTTATTTGAACCGTGAACAATGAACTTTCTTCGTTTTCCTTCGTGATTATAATAATTAGTAAGATATTTAATAGTTATGCTACTATCATCTTGAGCTATAACATCACAAATATCAGGGACTATATAATTTTTTTTATTATCAAATCTTATTTGACAGAATATACAATAATCTCCTGAAGCTGCAGTTATATCTTTATTAAGATGAAGCTTTTCTATTATATAATTATTAATGTTTTTCATTCTTATGAATAGTAATATCAATTTTATTTTTACGAGAATTAGGATGCATTTCAAAATTATCTAACATATTTCTTTCTTGTAACATACCTCTTAATTGTCTAAATGTTTCTGTATAATCAGGAACAGATACATCAATAAGAAATTTTATTGATAATTCTTGTCCATCAATTTCAATGTTGAATTCATTAGCCCAATATCCGCATTCTTTCATTAAGTTGGTAAAAAATTCTGTAAATACATCAGCATCTGCAGATTCAATTTCTATATCTTTATTAAGATGAAGTTTTTCTATTATATATAAATTGATGTCTTTCATAACCATTTTACTTTTGTATGCATTTGTTTTGATACTTCATTCAATATGTCTTCCTCGGTTAATCCAGTATCTCTAAACATATCTTTAGTATCATGTAAATAATCTTTAGATATGTATGATTGAATTGATTTTCGTTCATCTGAAATTTCTGCGTCTAAATAATCATCTCCATACTTATACTTTTCAATGTCTTCGTCTTCCTCTTCTTCTATAATATTTTTATCATATACTCTTTGTTGAATTGTATAAATAGGAATTGAATAATCATCTACATCATCTCCATATTGCTGTATGTCATCTTCAATATGTTCATCTACACCTTTTAATAATTCTTCTGGGCTTTCCCACCACATATTGTTCATATCATCCATTGAATAAGACATACTTCCTGAAACTCTATTGTCTTTAGGATCATAAAAATCTAAATCAAGAAAATATCTAATGATATTTCCATTACCAAGTTCTATATCTTTATCAAGATGCAGCTTCTCTATTATATATAAATCAATATTTTTCATTACCAACCAAATGAATCTCTTGTTTTTTTAATTATTTCAGGTGTAGCATATTTCTTTAATATTTTAGCTATTTCTTTATGATTTGATTCTGCAACATTTACTTTACCTCCATATAAAGAAATCCAATCATAATTTACAATTTCTCTAAAGAATGTATAGAATTTTCCTTCATCAAACTTATAATAGTAATCTGAATATTCATCATCATAAAATTCCATCATATCAATAAAACTATCATAAAGTTCTTCATCAGCACCTTCATCCTTTAATAATTTAGCTATCTTCTTAAAATCCTTTGTCAATTGATCATCTTGACGAATTTTTATATCTTTATTAAGATGAAGTTTCTCTATTATATATTCATTTAAATTTATCATAATCCTAATGCAGATGTTAATTTATCAATTGACTCAATAGATATTCCTTTTACATTTTTATATGTTAATGAAGAAGATATTGTATAATGATATTTTTCAGCAACCATAGTCTTATCCGTTACTGCTCCATCTAATTTGTTATTTATTACATTAAAGTATGAAAGTTTACCATCATCTTTAATATCCTTTATTACCTTTTCACAATATTCAAGAGGAACTAAACATCCTTTTTTCTTACTTGGATAAAATTGCGTTGTAATAAAATAATTATCTTCAGAATTACTATATGTATATTTGAAATTTATCTGTTTATCATATTTGTCTGAACATATATGAGTAAGATATTTACATATAATTGAAATATCAGTAATCTTTGTTATTTCAACAACATCTATAGCAATAAATGATGGTACATATCTTGCATCATTACCGGGAATAAAAGATAAGAAAAGACATTTAGTACCTATAGGATACATATCTAACTTCTTAGATGTTACTTCTATCTTGTCATTAAGATGCAGTTTTTCTATTATATATGTATCAATCTTTTTCATATTTAACAAGAATTATTTTATCTCTATCATTTGTAAAATTTGATGAAACAGACTTTATGATACTTAATTTTTCCATTATTTTTCTTTTTAAGAAATCACACATGCTATTAAATGAAAATTTATCTTGAGGAAATATGAATTCAATTTCTATTACATCATCTTCTTTATTTTTGCATATATAATCTTTAAATACTTCATAATGTAATGCTTCTGTAAGATAATTATAAATAGCTTCAGTTACAATAACATTATTATTATTCTTAACTTCAATATCTTTATTAAGATGAAGTTTCTCTATTATGTATTCATTAATCTTTTTCATTTAATTCATTATCTTTAATTGTTTCAAGATCCATAAATGGAATTTCACCATTTTCATATGCTTCTTCAAAATCTTTCATTGTCTGATATTCATCAGGAATTTTACAAAGTATTATTTTCCAATTAGCACTATCCCCTTTATTATATTTATGATGATATTCAAGAGCATCTTTTTTCTTTAACATAAATAAATTTGGGTCACCAGCATTAGATTTTATCAAAGCATCTTCATTATCATTTAATATTTCTGAATATTGAGGATCATATGCAGCAATCAAATAATATTCTTTATTGAAGAAATTTATCTTTATATCTTTATTAAGATGTAATTTTTCAGTCATAAATAAATTAATATTCTTCATAAACATATCTGTCATTATATATAAAAATAACTTATATTTTCTATATTAAATTATGATATTAATGTAAATTATGATATTAATGATAGATGGTCGCACTGACATAATACAGTATTATAGTCAGTGGTTAGAAAATAGATTTAATGAAGGTTTCTTATATACAAGAAATCCAGCATATCCTACTACAGTTCAAAAAATAATTCTTGACCATGAACATATTGATGCAATTGTATTCACAAGCAAGAATTATGAACCTGGGTTAAAGCTGATTGAAAAGTTAGATAAAGAATTTCCTTGTCTTTATCATTATACTATAACAGCATACGGAAAAGATATTGAACCTGGCGTACCAAGCATAATGAAATCAGGTGAAACACTTTTTAAGTTATCTGATATAGTTGGACCTGAAAAAATATTTTGGAGATATGACCCTGTTCTTCTTACAGAAAAGTATACTTTAGATTATCATAAAGACACATTTGGTTTCTTATGTGAAATACTTAATGACAGAATAAACAGATGTATTTATTCATATGTCAATTTGTATGAAAAAACAAAAAGACATATGCCTGAGCTTGAGGCTTGGACAGACGAGAAAAAAATAGAGGTTGCAAAGGTATTAGGAAAAACATCTATAGAACATGGTGTAAAAGTACAGACATGTAATTGTAATCTTGATTTAACAGAATATGGTGTAGGAAAATCAGGATGTGTTACTAAAGAATTATTTAATACGGTTCTTGGACTTAATCTAAAAGATAAGAAGCCAAATGGAACACTTGGCTGTACACATTGCTATCCTATTGTCAATATTGGAGAATATAATACATGCATGAACAAATGTAAATATTGTTATGCAAGTTCTGATTTTGGCGCTTGTGAAAAGAATTATGCTAAACATAATCCAAATTCTCCATATCTTATTGGAAATGGAACACCAGTTGACCAAATAGTTGAAAGAAAATCACAAACAGCTTTAACAGCTGAATTAAATTTATTTGATTAAATAATATGAAAGTAATTGGAAAATATGAAAGACAGGTAAAGTGTCCTGGATGTGATGCAACATTAGCATATGATGGACGCGACTTGAGAACATCAGCTATGGGATATTGTATTGAATGTCCTATATGCGGTGAAATGATTTTCTTTAGTAAGACTGAAGAATTAGATTCTATTTATACTGAAGCTCATGACCATTGGAGTTGTGCCTATATGGCAAATACTTTCAAGGATGATAGACCTTGAATAAATGGTACACAAAATTCTATATTAATTATATAAAATGAATGTTATCCGACCTAAACAGTCGTAAATTATATAACATTATTACAAATTTATTTCACAATTTTTTATGGAAGATTTAGATATTTTGGGCTTTGATCCCTCACAGTTGAATGTATTTGCAACAAATGACCAGAATCAGTCAAATGTTAATCACAATCTTTATGTAACTCGTCCTGCTGAGTCAAAGTCAGAGGATGGTGTTTATCGTTCAAAGATTAAGATTATTTATTCACCACAGAATGTTAAAAATTCTGTTGTAGAGGAACAGTCATATGCAATGCAAGATGAAAACGGATTCTTCTCAGCTAAAACAAGTCTTATGGTAGGTGATAAGAGTTGTCCTATCTTTACTGCTTGGAAGAAATGTCGTTATTCAGAGCCTGGCACTGTTCTTTGGAAACAGCAGGCTAAGAAGGATGAAGGCGGTAAGCAGCTTTTTGATAAGAGATATGCTCGTTATGTAACTATCCAGGTTCTTGAGGATAAGAATAAGCCTGAACTTGAAGGAAGATATATGTTTTGGAAGCTTCCTAAGAGTATTTGGGATATGATTGAAAAGAAGCAGAATCCTTCTAAGGAAAGTGGTAACTGCCCTGTTCCTGTAATGGACTTCTTGTTTGGTTATGCAATTAAGCTTGAGGTTCATCCTGGTCCTGATGATAAGAACAATCCTCAGAGAAAGACTCGTGAAATCAGTTACAGTGGTGAATTTACAAAGCATCCTGTTTCTTGTACAAATCCTGATAAGACTCCACTTCTTAATGATGCTGAACAGAGAGTACTTGATAAGTACATTGATGCAATGGAGGATATATGGGATGAGGAAAATGTAGAGAAGAGAACAAAGATGATTGCTGATGTTAACGCAGATCCTAACACTGCTGAACTTCGTAAAATCTATAAGAAGGTTCTTGCTGATATTAAGGAGTTCTGTCCTGATGTTAATGAGGAGTTTGGATTTAAGCCTTGGGATGAGGCTCTTACAAAGAGAGTTCAGGCTTGGATTGATGTAGTTCTTTCAGGTAATGAACCTAAGACTGCAACTCCTGATGCTGTAGCTAATGCTGATGCACCTGCTTCAACAGCAACAGTTGAGGAGGCTGAAACACCTGCAACTGCCGGTGGTTCTGATGACGATGACCTCCCATTCTAAAAAAATACTGGAGGGATTGAAATATATCCCTCCTTTTTATTTTAATTATGACACCAGAAGAAATATTTGAACAAGACAGAGATTTAAGAATATATGCATTTGAACATGCTCTTAATATTATTGAACATTCAATAGAAGTATTCAATAAAGAAAGCATTAATGATATATTTGATTTATCTAACAGAATATATAAATATTTAAAGAACGATAATAATGACTGAAGTTGATGAAAGATTATCCGAAAAAGTAAATGCACTTGGAGCAGATACTATTATGGGAGCAATGAAAAATGTTGGTGATGACTATAGAGATAAAGTAGAAAAACTTCAAGATGCTGTTGCTGAATCAAAAGAAGCTGAAGCAACAAAGACTGGGGCAATTACTGGTGATACTCTTGAGGCATTAGCAAAGGCAGGCTATTTTAGAAAAACTCGTCCTGTTGTAAGAGACAATCAGAAGATTGGAAGAAATGACCCTTGTCCTTGCGGTTCAGGAAAGAAATACAAAAATTGTTGTATGGACAGTGGTAAGTATGAAACCACTCATTATGAATAAAAAATATTTTAAACAATAAGTTAATTATGAAAAAATTTTTATCATTAATTATGATTATGTTTTCATTGTTTGTAGGAATGCAGACTATGAATGCACAGTCAGTAAATGTTGGTTATTTGAATAGTGTTTATTCTACACATAATAGTAATATTACATATTCAATGGCTGGTAATGGTGTTTATGTTGGTGGTGATTATGATTTTAATATTGCACCAAATCTTGATGTAACACCTGGTGTATATTTTGATTATGTAAATTATGATGTTGCAGCATATACAAGAGGCAATGTTTTCTATTTAAGAGTTCCTATTCATCTTAAGTATTCATACAGATTTAGTAATACTGTTGAAATGTTTGGAACAGCTGGTCCTTCTTTAGTATATGGACTTGGTGGAAATACTGTATATCATAATGAAGGAATTAGATATACTGAAAGTTTCTTTGGAGATGGACCAAGATTTGATGTTCCTGTTGGGCTTGAGCTTGGTGTAAACATCAATAAGAATTATAAGGTTGTTGCAGGATATGATTTTGGATTAGTAAATCAGTCAAGTCTTAAAGAAGCTAAAATGCTTAGAAATGTATTGCATATAGGAGTTGGGTATAATTTTTAATAACTTAATATTATAATTAATCAAAGGCATAGCAATTTAATTACTATGCCTTTTTCTAAATTATATATAGAGAATAAAATGGCAAAATATGATTTTTTAATAGTTGGTGCGGGATTCTTTGGAGCAACATGTGCCAGAAAACTTACAGATGCTGGATTCAAATGTCTTATTGTAGAAAAAGAGAATACTGTAGGAGGACTTGCAGCTACTGAAGAAAAAGATGGTATAATGATACATAAATATGGAGAACATGTACTTCATACAGATGATGATGTAACTTGGAATTTTCTTTCACAATATGACACTATCATAAATGTAAACAAATATGTAAAATGCTTCAATGGGAATAAGTATTATTCATTTCCATTGAATATGAATCTTTTTAATGAAGTATATGGTACAATCTATCCTAAAGATGCCAGGGAACTTATTAAGAAAGACATATCAGAATATGGTGTTGAATACAAAAGAAATCTTGAGGAGGAAGGAATCTATAAAGCAGGATTCAAACCTTATATGCTTACTATGAAAGGATATTATGAAAAACTTTTTCAAGAAGAAGCCAAAAACCTTTCAATAGCAGAAATTAGAGATTTAAATACACAGTTTAATTATTCTTCAGGTTATTATCAGGAGTACTATGTTGGTGTGCCATTGAATGGCTATAGTACGATGATAGAGAACATTATAGGTAATGATATAGATATTTTATTAGGGAAAGATTATATCACATTAAAAGACAGATTTAACAAGTTAGCTGACTATGTAATATGTACCTGTCCTATTGATAAATTTTGCAGTTACATATATGGTCCGCTTCCTTGGCGAACACTGAAATATGAACTTAAAGACTTCACTAATGAGGGGGAAAACTTCTTAGGAATTGGAACTGTAAGAATTGTAGATCCAAATAATGCATTGATTGAAATGATTGAACATAAGAGTATAGTTCCTACTGAAGCAGAAAAGAATTATATTTCATATGTAACTGTAGATAAATGGAATGCTGATAAGATTGGAATGTTTGCAGTAAACAGTGAAGAAAGTGAAGCATTATTAGATAAATATATTGCATTTGTAAATGAAAATTTCCCAAATATAATCTTTGGTGGAAGACAAGGTCTGTATAGAAATATTTCAATATGTGAATCTGTAAAATTAGCTTCTGATTTATGTAATGACATAATTACAACTATGCACAGTTCTTAGTTTTATTATTATATATAAATGTAGATAAGATTAAAGATGTCAAAAGTTGCAGATATTATTAATTCTAATCAATCACAGCAATGCACTCATATATTTTTTGACCCAGATTCAATTGATTCATTACTTGGTGCAGCTATATTGAAATATGCATGTGAAGAAATTACAAATGTTACAGAAACATTATTGATTCAGCCAATAAACACAGTGAATAATCAAAGTTATGCAATTGATGAAACACCAACTGATAAAAACATAACTTTTGTAGGGTGTGTTCCTGATAAAGAGATGCTTTCTTATCTTGTATCTTTACATAAGAAGAATTTGTTATTTGTATTAAGTGATGAAGATTTATATAATGAAGTAAGAAACTGCGGAGCAAGTATTGAGTATTCAACTGAAGATTCTTGTGCTTTACTTCTTTATAAGATTGTTTTCGGTGAACTTAATGATGGCATTCCAAATATCATAAAGATTGTTTCTAAAGGTGTAATGAAACAATATGATGGTGACTATGAAACATATCTTAGATTCTTCTACGGATTTGCTCTTAAGTATTTGCCTATTGCTGACTATATAAGATTAAATTCTATATATGATGATATAAAACCAGCATTATTTAAGAAAACAACCACATATGATGATACACAAATAATGAACAGTGGTCTTGATGTTTTAAATGGTATGAACCAAGCATTAGGACTTCAAATGAATGGTATTAAATCAGATAAATGGATTGTAAATGGTTCTGCTGAAGGATATGCATTTTTTGGAAATGGACCAATGCTTCCAACTAACATCAATGGAATAAGTATTGTAAATTACTTCCCATTGAATGTACTTATTTCATTCTATAGAAAGAATAAGAATTTCTGGGTAGTTGAATTATTTAAATCAGTAAGTACTGATAAAATTGAACAAAGAGATAGAAATGCTGCAAGAATTTCAGAAATTGAAACAGCATTAGCAAATAATGAAATTGTAGATGCTACTTCATATACAACATCATATGCATATTCATATACATCTAATACTAATCAGAAATTAAGTGATACTGAAGTTAGTTTGTTAAATAATGAAAAGAAACAATTGATTGCAGAAAATAACGTTCTTAATTCAGTTATTGATTTTGATTGTGCCCAATATTTGAAAAAATATTATGGTGGTGGCGGAACTGAACAGCACGGTGCTGCAAAGATTGCTACTAAAGCTTTCATTAAGATGATTGAAAAGAGAACAATATAAAATTTAATATACTTTATAAAATATTTATTTGTGAGAAGACTGATGTGAATCAGTCTTCTTTTTTTGAATTATATCATTTATGTACTATATTATAATGTAAAAATAGAAATTTATTATGAAAAGAAGGACCATCATATTTATAGATGATTTTCGTAAGCCAAACAAGTATGTAAATTGCAATATCAATAAAGTATTGCAAGCATTTTCATATGAAGACTTTGTTCGTATACTTAATTATCTTTATAATAAATATGGGATGGTTGACGAAATATGGTTTGACCATGATCTTGGTTCAGCTGATGAAGGAAATGGTCTTGATTGTGCAAAATATCTTGTAAATTTCTGTATTGAACATAATGAACAGCTTCCAGAATATCATATTCAGTCTGCTAATTCTGTTGGGAAAATGAACATTGATTCTTATCTTAAAAGTTATCTTAAATCTTTGACACTATAAGTTCTATATTAATATATGAAGAAACGAATCAATATAAATAAACAATATTTAAACTTTATTAGTATAAAGACATTTGTTACTGATACTGACGGTTTTTTTTATCAAAGAAGAAAAGGCCGTGGATATTTTTTTGATAGTAGAAATGTCATAATAAATATTGATTTTATTGAACAAATTGATTTGCCTGTAAAAGAAGATGTATATATAAAAAATTATAAGGACTCTTCTTATACAACCAGAGAACTTTATTTCTTCAGAATTAAACTTTCATCAGGTGAAAATATTTATGTATCTGGAGATGATTTTACGAAATTTAAGTTTTTATTAGATAATGAATAAAAAATATTTGATTATTTACCATTTTGAAGATAATGATGGTTGTTGTTCTGCAGCAATTATGAAGTATTATCTTACCCATGAACTTAATGTTGATGAAAAAGATATTACTCTTTTTGGTGCAAACTATGCTATTCTTGCACAAATTTACAAAGATAATTTTAATTTTGTACATAATGGAAAAGATATAAATCTTTTAAATGATTTTAATCATATCATTATGACAGATGTTTCTTTCAATGATTTTAATGCAATGAAAGAAATATATGAAGTATATGGTTCTAATTTTACTTGGGTTGATCATCATACCCCAATCATTAATGAAAGTGTTAGACAAAAATATGATGTCAAAATAAATGGAGTAAGAGATACTAACAGAAGTGCATTACTTAATATGTATAAGTATTGTTATGATCCACTTGATATTAAGTATGTAAATGGAGATGCTCCTTATCTTTTAAGAATTCTTTCTGCTTGGGATAGTTTTACTTTTGAAAATGAAGGAATTGATTTTGAATATGCTAGAAAAGTAAACATGGGATTTACTAAATGGTATAATCTTGATGTTGATATTTGGTATTCAAATATTGGAAACTTTATTTTAGGAACACCTGAATTTAATAAATCATATGCTGATGAAGGATATAAAATTGGAAAAGAAGAAGCAGATGCATATGATGAAAGAAATGAAAAAATCATTAAGAATTTTGGGATGCCAGGATTTACAGTAAATGGTCGTCCAGCAATATTGCTTTTTATGAGTGAAGGTACAAGCAGTCTTATCTTTAAATCAGTAATGGATAAATATAAGAATGGAATTTGTGCAAAGACTAACCCAAGTGGCAATATTGTAATTTCACTTTATAACACGGATAGAAATGACCATTCTTTCCATTGCGGAACTTATCTACATGATAAATACGGTGGAGGTGGACATGAAGGGGCAGCTGGTGCTACTTTAAGCTGTGAAACATTTATTAATATTATCAAAACAAAACAAATTTAAGATGAAAGCTAAGTACATTGTTCTTATCGATTCTTCTAATTATGAAAAAATACAAGATACCATTAGAAATATTGCTGATGGATATTATATTGTTGGACCAAATATTGCTTTGATTAATTTTTCTGAGCAACAAGATATTTCAGATTTAAGAGATAAAATCATAGGAAATAATAGTGGTTCAATTTGTGTAATGCAAATTTATACTTCTGGTTCAGCTGCAGCTAGAGGCGGTACTTTTACAACATCAAGAAATTGGGAGTGGATTAAGAACTATTGTACTTATTATATTGATGAAATAAAATATAAAGTAATTAAAAATTATAAAAAGAAAGAAATAGAAACAGCTGAAAAGAATATTCCAGGTGCATCTGTTAGAGATTCAGATGCTGGAATAGGATTATAAAAATATTTTATTGATTAATGCGATTCTTTCATACTCTTTGGACAGCTCCATTAAAACCTGAACATATTGCCCCAACAGTAGCAAATTTTACATTAAGTGCCACATTCATTAAGAATATTCCAGGTGCTGAAATAGTATTGCATACTGATGATTTTGGATATAGACTTCTTAATCATATAAAATATGATAAAATATATGTTGATTTAAATGCTATTGATACTAACATTGGTAATTATTTTTGGGCATACGGAAAATTATTTGCAACTAAAAAGGAACCAATAGGGAGTATTCATATTGATGGTGATGTGTTCTTACAAAATATACAATTATCAAAAGCATTTGATGGAACTGTAGATATTGTAGTACAATCAACAGAGGATGATTCAACAAAGAAGGATGATTGTTATCTTCTTACGCAAAATGTATATGAGCATTTTGAAGTACCAAGCAAAATGGATATAAGATGGCCGTATGCATATAATTGTGGAGTTGTTCAAATAAATAATCAAGAATTAAAGAAGACATATCTTAATACTTATTTTAAGGCTGTAAAGAATGGTATAAAAGATGGAGATTTACCAAACTATATCATATATGAAAATTTAAAAGGCAGCGGTAAAGTAATAATGGATATAGTTGCTGAACAACAATTCTTACATCAAATTTGTACTGAAAATGATTATAAAGTAAGAAGAATTTTATATAAAGATGATTTGAATATACAAGCAAATGAAATAGGATATTGTCATTTATGCGGACCAGAAAAATATAATCAATTTGAAATAGTAAATCAAACATTACATAATATGAATTATGAACAATATTATTTAATGCATGGCAAAGACTTATTTATACAATATGAAAAGAGGATGAAATAAATCATCCTCTTTTCATGTATTTAATTTATTAATGAAACCATTCTACAGCACATATAATGTCCATCTGCTCCACTTCTATCATCTTGCATTGATAATGAACTAGAATTAACAGATATAAATAAATTATAATATGAATAGCTTCCTGCAGATGTAGATGTTACATATCGTCCAAATTGATTATTATAAAACCAAGCACTACTGTTCACATCTTCAAATTCACCATTACATTTCAAAAATGCACACCCATTATCTATATAATTATTTAATTCTGTATATGTTAATGAAGAATTACTTGATGTACTATTATATGCAGTTAATGTTCCACCAGTAAATGTTTCATTATCTGGAAATATAAGTAATCCTCTTACAACTGTTTCTGTTGTTTCTATTAATGCATATTTTACATTTTGAATATTATTTACGGTTGAACCATTTCTACTTCCCGATAAACCTATGATTTCATTAAAAACTGTTCTAGATGGGGTAATATATGTATCCCCATTATATACAATTGATAAATTCTGTGTATCAGCACCGTCAAAATAATATGATCCAGCAGTTTTTCCATATTTTTGTCCGTATGAACTATTACTATAATTATCTGAAATTTGGAATGAAGAACCATCATAATAAGTATTTCCTGGTGCTATTTTATATCCATTAAATGAATGAGTAACTGTAATACTTTCATTATATTCTTTAAAGAAATATATCTTGTTTGATTCAAACAAATTTCTGTAATCATCTTGTTCTACCCAATATCCAGATATTTTTTTATATACTTTACTGAATGCAATATATGCATTGGAAATTTTTTGATAGATAATTTGTGATGATTCACATGTAACAGTAATTGTATGATCTGTTGTAACTTTTTTGATTGTATACACATAAGAAACAGAACCATCTGAGTTAAGATATTCTAATTTAGATGATACATCTCTTCCATTGTCATACAATACTATATTATATGAACTTTTATCTGGAATAACAGTTACTGAATAGCTTTCATTTGGGAGAGTAACATAGTTTCCAGTAGGATATAATCTACAACCAGTTCCTGATGCTGTATTTGTATAATATACAACTTCACCAAATATGAATATCAAATTGTGATCTTCTGTAATGTTAGTTAAAGTATAAGTATATTCATTAATGGATAATAATTGCATATTAGTTATCTTCCACTGTAAGTTATCATTATTTGAATCTTGAGAACTATCTTTAAGATATTTAATATCTATAAAATGTTCACCTGCTTCGATTTCATATGTTAATGTAACTGCAGAGGCTGAGCTTTCACCGCTACAAGATTTATATGGATCACTATCTGCTGAATTTGTAGTACCTAACGCTGTATCTACTTTACCAAATATACCATAGTCATAGGTTGATTCTGCATAATTTATGTATTCAATAGTTATCAACGTTGTTTCAGGTAAATTAAAATTAACTCTACAAACAGCGGCTGTAGATGCTTGGGCCGCATTATTTGATGTATAATATCCTGTTGAGTTATTCAACTCAAATCCATAAGATGCTCCAGATACCGTACCTGTAACTGTATATGATGGAGTACCACCAGAAATTACTAAATCATTTGTAATATCAACTCCGTTGTCTGTAACTACTGTTATTTGTGGTTCATCTAATGATATTGATATTGTCTGATTAGTTCCTTCTTCTACTCTTATAGTTCCACTTCCAGGATTAGTTGTTGCATTAATTGAAGATATTGTTATAGAGTGATATGTTTTTGTTTCATCCTCTTCTTCGGGAACAAATACTTCAAAAAGACTTACAGTATGATTTTCTCCAACATCGGTTATAGTATATGTATAACTTTCACCTGCAGTTTCATAGTTTACTGTCAATGTTGCACCAAAGAAACTGAATGATGCTTCTGTAGTTGTATTTGATGTACTACGTACAACTTTAAATCTTATCTTAATATTATTCAACTCTGCTCTTGTCCAAGAACCACCATCAAATGTGTGTGTTGAAGATGTAGAACCATTTCCAGTTACTGTTACTGAATTTCCTTTTTCGGTTGTACCTGTACATAATTGTAATTCTTTTGTAGCAAAATATGAACCACTGCTATAACATGATGCAGCAGCAGTACAAGAAACTGATGTTATTGTTGCATTTGCTGGAATACTTGAACAATCAAAATTATAATACAAGTATGATTCAGCTCCAGAGCCAGTATTTGAATATACACAAAATCTATTTGAATCAGTATGCGCAGTCAAACCATTATCTGCAGTTCCTGTATATATTGAATCGTATGAAGAATTAGTGGAATCAAATGATGATGGAATGAATGTTGGACTTCCTGATGATGCAGAACCAGTATTGTGAACTATGCTGCTTGTAACATCTACACCATTGTCTTTAAGAATAATAAGACTCCAGTCAACATCAGATGTAAGTGTAAAAGTAATGTCATTTCCATCAAGAACAGATGATACACCGCTTGTGGTTATAGTAGCATTATTAGTATTTGAAAGCGCAGTTACTGAATAAGAGTTTGCTTCAAGAACAACTATTTCATGGTCATCTGTTACATTAGTTATTGTTGCAATATAAGTATTTGTTCCTGATGAAGTTAAAGTCAAATTAACCCCATTGTCCTTAACATCTACTAAAGAAATATTTGATACATTAACAGTTACAGTAACATTATTTCCTTCATATACTTTTGAATTTGATACAGAAACAGATGCATTAGCATATGTACATTCAGTTGTTATTTCATACCAATATTTTTCACTAATTGTTATTGTATGATCTGCAAGTATATTAGTGATTGTATATGAATATGTTGTATCACTATTAGTCAAAGATGATGTTACATCTGTTCCATTATCTTTTAATGTAACACCCTCTC
>JAFRDD010000059.1 GCA_017404025.1 Clostridia bacterium | reverse complement strand
TATATAATTTTACCATTTGTAATTTAAATTCTTCTGTAAATTCTCTTCTTGGTCTTCTAGACATGTTTAATTCCTCCATTTCATTTTATTTATTATAACATGTCCTTATCTTTTTTGTCCAATTTATTATAACCTATCCAATTGTTGATAATGCTATCTGTAATCCTGCTTTTTGAGCATCATTTTCTATTAATAACTTCCCATAATTATCTTTATAAAATTGTGGACTTACTTTTCTTGTAATAGTCTCCATAGCCATAATATATAAAGCTTTTGCATAAACTCCCTCTTGTGACATTCCAACCTGTTGATAAGCATGTCTAATCTCATGAAATACAACTTGTAAACCTTCAAGTAAAATAAAGTGTTTATCACTATTTAACTTTTTTTCCATTTTCGACAAATTATAGGAAACAGTACATGTACCATCTTTACTTGGAATATGTAAACCGATATCATCAGAATGTCCTTTATATTTTTCATTAAATTTTTCATTATCCAATATTTCTACTTTTACTTTATCACCAATTTTTAGTTCACAAGCTAATTTAGTTGCAAAAAACTTAATAAAAATAGATGTTTCTTTTCTATTCATTTTTCCTATTTTAAATTTAAATAGTTCATTTATTAAAGTATTATATAGACAAAATTCATTAAAATCATTTAAATTCATTTTATCTTTATTTTCACTACACCATTCTAATAGTTCATTGTATGAAGCTTGATTACTTTTAATCTTTTCAGTTAATTCCTGTATATTCATTTGTATTCGTCAAGTAAGTAAGCTTGACTACTCCCTTCTTTTATACTTTATATTTATTACCTTTTCCACAGTTTTTGTTCATCCATAAAGCATCTCCTCTTATAAGTATTCATTTGTTTAAACTAATTAAAAATATGATATCATAAAAATTTAAAATTTTATATAGTTTTTAAATAATTATTAATAATAAAATATTAAGTTATAACACAAAAAAGACTAGGTACTAATAATATTACTTGTTAATATCTTTTTTACATTATCAAAACATAAGAGTTTTCTTTACCTCTCTAAATCCATTTCCATTTCCTCATATTTTATTTGCTTTTCAGCATCTAACAAAATATTATTTTCTCGTTCAAAATCCCTAATCAAATTATTTTCAGCACCCATATCAAACTTTTTGCAAATCCAAGTTATAAATATATCAATTGTTTCCTTAAATCTATCTACTACTTTGTGTAAAAAGTTATTCTCTTTTTCTAATTTATTGATTCTATTAGTATATTGCCATTCCAAATCAAATTCTTTTTTATTATATTGAGTTTTTATATTATCTACTTCATCATGTAATTTTTCATTATCAGCTATTATATTATCTCTTTCTTTTTGATATTTTTCTGCCTCTTCTATAAGCTGTGCTTGTCTTGATAATTGCTTATGCAAATTCATATTATCTTGATATAAATTTTGAATTACATTATCCTTTGGTTTTATAATTTCTTCTAGAATTTTTTCATCTCTTTTCTTTGATAATCTGTTTATGTTTATATCTGTTATATCTGGAATATCTGGTAATTCCAATTTCATATTATTCAAAATTTCTTTAGTCTGTTTAAAATTTGTTATTTTCTTATATTCTTCAACAGAATAATGCTCTCTACCTGTTTCTTCTTTTGGTAATCCTCTTTGTAGATTAAATCCATTTTCCACCATATACTTGTAAAAAGCATCTTGTAGTTGTCTGTAACTGTCTTTTTCTTTCCAAAATTCACTACAAGCCAATTTATCAATAGAAATTCCTTTTTTATCTGTTGTATGAACTACTGGTAAAAATACTAAATGCATATGAGGCGTTTGTTCGTCCATATGCACTTTTGCAGACATTATATATTGTTCTCCTAAGTCTTTGTATTCAGATACAAATTTATATGCAGTTTCAAAAAATCTCTTTGTTTCTTCTTCTCCTATTCCTTCAAAATAATCATGATCTGATGTTATTATATATTCACAGGCTATATTACTTACTGTTTTTATTTGTCCTTTTAAATTATATTTTTCTTTTATTCTGTCAAATTCTTTTTCATAACTATATTGTGGAGATTTTAGTGAATAGTTTAAATATGATTTTTCTTTATCTATATTTTCATTTGAATAATTTTTATTTCTTCTTTCATTGTGTCTAAATATTCCCTTTAGATTTTCTCTTTTGTATTTTGTGTTCCTAATAATTGCATAACTCATTTTTTCATCAACCTCCTTTAAATAAACTCTTCTTTGACTGGCTAATTAATAAGACATATTCCTCTTAAATTTTGCTCTTTCTCATTTGTCTTGTAACACAACTACAACACTTTTTTATGCTACCGCAAAAAAGTGTTAGTTGTGGCAGGGAAAAATTTTTCCCCACACCCCATTTTTCAAAAAAATATTTCATAATATTTTTTTGATTTATCCTAAATTTGCTTTATTGCAATTTTAGGATAAAAAAATCAGCTCCAAAGTAGTTTTCTACTCTAGTAGCTGATTTTATATATGCAAATGTATGTAACTATAAAAAAGCATCTGCATTTGCATATAATTTAGTAAAGTCAAAGCCAGTATAATCTCGCTGTTCAAAGTTAGCTTTATTACTCTTTTTAATTTGTAATTCTTTATTATAATTATTTTTATTTTTTATATTATTTATTATATCTTTGTCGTTTTCACCTATAAGGTGTAGTTCTTTTTGACTACCTGAATAGTTATTTTTACCTATACCCTCTAGGTATTTTTCACTATACCTATTAATCTTATCTGAAATAGGTATAATTTGTCTTTCTTCAATTTCTTTGGTATCTATTTTATATTTTAAATTAACGTCTACATATCCTTTTTCTTTTAATGAACTTACTATTTTTGAAACTCTATCGGAGGTTACATTTACAATACATGCTATATATTTATTGCTTGCAAAACAACTTCCTGTTTCATCACTTAAATATAAAATCATTGATAATACTATTTTTTCTTTATCTGATAAATCATTGTTTAATAAAATTTCTGCTGGAATCCATAATCCCTTTAATTTTTGTTTGCTCATATAACTCTCCTTTCTTCTATTTTTAATTTTTTTCACAATCAATTCTGTGGCATTTTTATTCACATTTAATATAGTTTTAAGGCAAAAAAAATAAACCCTAAGATTTTTCTCTTAAGGCTTATCTCAAATGTGAAACTTTTTTACTGTTTTTATATAATTTTGTTTCACATTTCATAATTATTTCTTATCTCACTAGTATAAGTATTTTATTTATGATTTTTCTATTATTTGTATTCATAGCATATTCAATTATCTTTTTATGGTGTAGATTATTTTCTTTAATGAAATTATAGATTACTTCATCTGGATTATCTACTTCAATTCCTATATTGTCTTTATTCTCTATTAAGTCAAATAATTGTAGATATTTATAATTTTCATTATTTATTTTAATTCTAGGCTTTCTGATTATAACATTTAAGTTTTTATTTTTATATTTATTATGTTTTTTACATTCATTTGTCGCAATATCAATAACATTTGGAACTTGAGTAGTTAAATGTGCTTCATTAAAAAGTTTTGCACCAGTAAAATAACCTTTTATATTCCCATCTTTGTTCATTATATATTTGTATTGAATAATTTGTCTTTTTCCCAATAACATCTTTCCAAATACATCTTCGTTCGGAATATAATAGATGCCTCTGTATGCTCTTTCTATTATACCTTCTTTATTCATTCTGTTTAAAATAGCTCTTATATTATTAAATACTTTTTCTTTGTCATTTTCATCATAAAACTTGATGATGTATTCTTTGATTTCTTCAATGAATATTGGCATTCCTTCTTCACAACTAGTTATATATTCTAATACCCTATTATAGCAATTCATTTTACTTACCTCTTTATACTTTTTGATATTTACCTATATTCCAATTCATTTTGTTTACACCATGCTATTGCAATTCCTTTATATTTTTTATCTCTAAAATCATACCAATCTTGAATTATCCCCATTTCAATACAATAATCTTTGAATCTTCTAAATGCTCCTTTACCATGTATTAATCTTTGTAAATTATTCTTTATTTCTAGATTGTCTATTGTTTCTATAAAATCAACCATTATTTGATATTCATTTATTTCATATTGCGTTGGTAGTATTATTGATGCTTCAAATAATTCATCAATTTCGTCTTCGGTCAAATCTTCATACTCTCCTATGTTTGATAAAAATATTTCATCTTTTTCTGGATTGTAATAGCAATCAGTCATATCATCTACCATTTCTAATCCATCTATTATCTTAGATAATGTAACCATATTCTACTCCTTTAATATCTATCTCCTAATAAAAATTTTGCATGTTCTTTGTAATCTTCTAATCTTGTATTTATTTCCTCTATATCTACATATTCTCTGTCATCATACCAATTTGTAAAGCCACCATCAACCCATTCTCTCATTTCGTTATATCTTTCATTATTTTTATCTGATAATATATCAAGCAATTCTTCATATCCATATGGTCCGCCACAATCTTCTGGTAAATCTGCCATCTTTGCTTTTATGCAAATCGGCTTAGTTAATTTTTTATCAGTTTCTACCGTTTTTTCTATTATAATATCATGAATCCAATCATCTCCAAAATCATATGTATATTTCATTCGCTTATATTCTTTAAAGTATTTATCTATTTTCTCTTTCTTTGAATTTTTGGTTTCGTAATCTCCCCATCCATCATCAAGCTCTGGTAATTCAATAAACACTCCCATATCATGTAATGTAGCTCCCACCTCAAAATCATATGCATGATATCCGCACCAATCAAAAGCAAGTTGTATAATTGCATTTAATTCGTGAAATGTTATACCTTCTGGAATTTGTAATCTTCTCCATACAGGAGGATGTGTATCCCTTATACTTACCTTTATTTCATAATATTTATACTTTTTATTATTTGTTTTTTGCTCCATTTAAATACCTCCAATATTTCTTATATTGCTTTAAACATATAATTCATTTTTAATTACTTCTTCATATATTTTGTATTTCTTCCACTTCCAATAATTTTTATTGTTCCATTTTTAACCATATTTCCTAGAACAGCTTCTACTGTGGTTGCACTTACATCTGGTAAAATCTTGCATATTTCTGCTTTTGAAATAGGAGTTAAATTATTTAATACAGTTGCTTCAATTCTTGCTTTTTTAGTAATTTTATTACTGTTTACAATGCTAAATCTTTTATCTAACTCTTTATAACACATATATAATGTTGATAAAAAGTTTTCGATAAATGGAACATAACTATGTTTGTTTTCTTCCCAATCAATAGATGATAGTCGTAATGCTTCATAATAATTACCTTTACTATTATTGATTTGCTCTTCAAAAGAAATATATTTACCAACATCAAATCCATTTTTATATAATAATAGCAATGTTAATAACCTTGACATTCTTCCATTTCCATCTCTAAATGGATGTATACAAAGAAAATCAAGAATGACACAAGGTATTAATAATAATTGATTAATATTTGCATTATTACATGCATCATTATATGCCAACACAAGTTGTTCCATCGCATTTGGTGTTTCTTTTGCATCTAATGGTTTAAATCTTACTTTTCTATTTCCTTGCCTATCTTCTTCAATAATATAATTATTATTTATTTTATATTTACCTGCATCCTCACTTCCTGTATAGTTCATCATAGTTTCATGTAACCTTAGTATAGTATCTTCACTAAATTCTATATCTTGAAAATGCAAATGTATTTCATTTAAAGCATCTCTATATCCAGCAATTTCATTTTCATTATGATTTAATGGTTTACTATTTTGATTTACTATTTCTTCTATACGCTCATCGCTAGTTACAATTCCCTCTATAGCATTTGAACTTTTAACAGATTGGACTATAGCTATTTTTTCTAATTCTGTAAATATTCTCTCATATTCATCTTGTCTAATTTTTGCTCCCATTTTTAATGAATAAATTGTTCCTGTTATATTTATTAAATTAGCAGGTAATAATCCATTATCTAAAAAGGAATAATCAAATTTTTTCATTCTAGTTCTCCTTTTCTGCATATTTTTTATGTTTTTATATGCATATACTTTTACTTTATCTGCATATATTTTATCATTTTATATGCAGATAGTCAAGTGTTATATGCAGATATTGTTTTTATTTCCTTGATAAAATATCTTTGGTATTCTAAAACTTTATTTAATATGTATTGTGCATTTTTTGACTATTTTGTTGTGCAAATTTTGAGTATTCTATGTATTTTCAAGTTTTTCAGTCGACACTTTTTAACCATTTTGTTCGACACTTTTTAAAATAATATTGTTTTTCATTACGAATTTTTTCCGTTTACGGAATTTTTTCGTAAAGTTTTTAAATGTTTGCCGTTTTGCTTTTCAGAGATTCATACGCTTCGCTAGAATCTCTTGCTACACGGCATAAGTTATCTGTAACGCTCGTTCCTCGCTAACATCTAACTTAAGAGTATCAATATTTTATAGGTGTGTTGTTGTTATCGCCATTTTTATGTTTTGGCTTGATTTCAAGCATATTTGCCAAAAACTGTCCACAAGAACAATAGTCATGTGTGTATTGACCACCATTTTCTCTTACTCCAGGTAAGTATGACTTTATATAACCAGGCTCTAACTTTCCTTTTTCAAAAGGTGGATCCAATAATTTAATAATTCCATTTTCTCTATCAATTAAATGATTTTCCAAACTTTCCATTGATATATATTTTTTATCATTGTCACCTGCATTAGATATTACACTCCAGCTTTGTGCAATACTGTCAATCCTACACTCTTCATTCTCAATAGTTCCTAAAATATTTCCATCGTCCATATATGCTCTTCTAAACCATCTTCCATCCCAGCCATCTGTATTTAATGCTTTTTTTAATTGATTTATCACTGTTTCATACTTTAAAGCTCTTTCACTTTCATTTTTCAGTTTACAAATCTCCACAAAACCTTCTAAAATTTTATATAAGAAAAATCCAAGCCAAACACTTTCACCTTCTCCTTTAGACCCTACATTGCTATATGCATCATTCCAATCGCCTGAACCAATTTTAGGAAGATTGTGTTTACCAAATTCAAGACTTTTATCTATTGCTTTAATACAATGTTCATATATTGTTCCAAATACATCTGATTCATTATATAAATCATATAGTTCTAATTTCTCTTCTAATAGATTTCCAGTTAAATATGGTGTTTCAACATCTAACACGCTTAAATCGCCTGTAAAATTAATATATTCTATAACAGCATAAGGAAGCCATAATAAATCATCAGAAAACTTAGTTCTAATTCCTCTTTTTGTTTCTTCATGCCACCAATGTTCAACATCTCCTTCAATAAATTGATGTTTGCTATGAAGAATTATTTGATTTTTTAATATATTAGCATCTAAATATTTCATCCCCATCGAATCTTGCAATTGATCTCTAAATCCATAAGCTCCACCAGATTGATAAAATCCACTTTTTCCAATCATTCTACTTTTTAAAGTTTGATATGGTATCCAATAATTTAATAAAATATTTATACATTCATAAGGTGTTTTAATTTGAGTATTACTCAAAAATTTATTTAAATTATTTTTTACAAAATTTAATTCCTGTTTGCAATTTGATATTTTATTATATTTATAAGCTATATCTTTACATTCTACAATATCAGTATCAGCCCCTAAAATAAATGATATTTCTTTTTCAGAAAAACTTTCTATTTCTACTTCTACCTCATAAGCTATACAACTTTTATTTCCTATAGAGTTTTCATTGTTTAATGATATTTTATTTAAGGCTTCCGGATTATTTAAACCACCATTTCCAAAGAAGAATCTCTTATTACCAGTATATGATTTTATCTTTTCACTACTTGCAACATATATAATGTCATTTTCAAAATCATTTTGATATAAATTTTTAGCAAATATTATATTATTATTTCTATCAAAATTCAAATTAATAAATCCATCTGTTTTTATTTCATCTTCTCCTATAACAGGTTTCATATAATATACTAATCTTATTCTTTTTTTATTTGGAGTTATATTTTTCAAAGTTAAAATTTGAACTTTTGCACTATCTTCTTCAGGAACAAATACTTCTAATTCTTGCAATATTCCATCAGATTTGTGAATATATTTTGCATACCCTAATCCAAAAATAACATTGTAATTTTTTTCATCCGGCATAGGATTTAATCCCAAAGACCAACATTTATAATTATCCAAATCCTTAACGTATATTACTTCTGACGGTAAATCATAAGTTGCATCATTTTCCCATGCTGTAATTCTATTTAACCTACTATTTTTAAACCATGTATATCCTGACATATTTTCTGTTACAATAGTTCCTATTTTTTTATTAGCTAAAATGTGTGTCCATACAGTTGGTAATCTGTTCTTTGTATTAACCTTTATTAAATATTCTTTGCCATCTTCAGAAAAACCACCATATTCATTAAAATATTTTAAATCTTTTATAATATCAACATCTTCATTATTATCTTCTTCTATTAACACATCTTTTTTAATTTCATCACTAATATTTTTATATTTTTCTATATATTTTTCCTCTAATTCATTTAAGCAATTTTTTATTCCACCTTTTTCTCCATTTATAGTGATATTAGCTACAAATTTTAACAATTCTACATCTTTTTTATCCATTTCACTTACATTTAAATTAAAAATTCCACCTGCAATATTTTTTAAAAAGCCTAACTGAAAATTTAAAATAGTAGTTTCTATTTCATCTCTAAGATAATTTTCATAACTATACTTTTCTTGATTTAAAAATACTATTTCTACTTTAATATTTTTTGTTCTAAAAAATTCATATGCTTTTAATATTTCCGAAACAATATAAATATCATTTAAATCTTTTATTTGTACTAAAATAATTGGTAAATCTCCGGATATTCCATATTTCCAAAGTTCAGACTGATTATAGTTTCTATTATTTAATTTTTCCATATTAAATATTTTTAATGGATTATCAAATAAAATTAAAGACAACATTTCTTGATAATTCTCAATATCACTACCTTTTACATTTAAATATCTGCTCTCTGCTTCAACTTTAGCTCTTGCCAAATCTAGAACTTTAGATATACTTTCATCTGTTTTAAATTCTTTCAAATTTCGTAATGTCTTTTCTTTCTGTGTTCCAACTGATATTACTAAATTAATATTTATTTTCTCTTGTGGCTTAATTTTAATAATTCTTTTCATAGCAATAATTGGTTCTGTAACTAGCCCCATTTTTTTAGAAAATGGAACCGAATTTCTCACCATTTCTGGTATGTCTAAATTTCCTCTTCCTATAAATTTTTCTTTATCAATTTCATATTCTAATTCTCCAATTGTCTCAGCTTGAGTAAATAATCCAACAGTTGCAAAAAATCTTTCATTTCCTTCTTTTTTCTTTCTACTTGCTACTAAACACTTTTCTTTTTCATCATAATTAATTGATAAAAATAAATTATTAAATGCAGGGTGAGCATAATCTTGTTCTTTGCTAGATAATATTGGTTCAAAAAATGATGTTACTTCCAATATTTCTTCAGTATTACCGACATTTTCTAAAACTAAACTTCTAATTTCTACTGGCTCATTTGGAACAATAGTTATTATACTTTCAGTTTTTATATTACCATTTATAGTTTTGATTTTTGTTTTATCTGGCATAAAATCAACCTGATATCTTTCATCACCACTTTTATACGAAGAACTCCATATACTTTTGTCTTTTATATTTTTTATATAAAAAAACATTCCTTGTTTATAATCTTCTGTTACTTTAAATCTATTAATATAAATATCATGAAATTTGCTAAATCCAGTACCTCTTTGAGTAATTGCAACAGTATATTCATTATTTGAAATAACATTTCCTTTTAATATTTTTTCATCTATCTTTTTATATGATTTTTGAACATAGCTTTCATAATCTTTATATACTAATTTTTCCACCTTTTCTTTTTCTTCTTTTGTTATAATTGATATTTCTGGAATTCTTTCTTGCAATAAAATTTTAGTTGCTTCAATTTCTGGATTTTTCATAAACAATTTTTTAAAAATATCATTATTTATAAAATTGTTTATTGCTATTAATATTAACCCTTGATGATGAGCCATATAGGTTTTGACTACTACTGCCGTTTTTCCTTTTTCCACTCTTTCTGGTGTAAAATCTATTGATTCATAAAAACCATATTTATCGTATGCTCCATATTGTTCTAAAACTTTTAAATTTCTAATAACTTCTTTTGGTTCTTCACTAATTGCTAATATACTTCCATATGGTGCAACTACCATTTCATCTGCTAAGCCTCTTTTTAGTCCAAGCCATGGTATTCCAAATGCTTTATATTGATAATTAGATTTTAAATCTTTTATATTAAATGCAGATTCAGAAATCCCCCATGGAATTTTTAATTTTTTACTATATTCTTGTTGACACATAATCATAAACTTACAAGATTCATCAATTAAACTTCCTTGATATTTTGGAATTATTATATTAGGCATTAAATATTCAAATGCAGTTCCAGACCAAGAAATTAGACCTGTATAATTATTGTAAGTAGTAAGTGTTCTACTTAGTAAATTCCAGTGTTTTGCAGGTACATCTTTTTTTGCTATGGCAACTAAGCTTGCCTGTCTTGCTTCTGAAGCTAATAAGTCATAATATGAATCTGTTAATTTGTTTTCTTCTACATTAAATCCTATTGAAAATATTCTCTTTTCCTTACTATATAACACACTAAAATCAGTATTTTTTATCATTTTGTTCATTATATCTATTAGATTATTGATATTTTCATCTTTATTTTTCAGTTCCTGTAAAAACTCTTTTACAACATATAAATAACCGCACAAAATTACCACTATCTACTGTTGAAATATATCTAGGATTAAGTGGTTTTTTAGTATTTATATTATACCAATTATATAAATGCCCATTCCACTTTGGAAGACTCTCTACACTTAATATTACTTTTTGCAATAAATTAATACATTTTTTTAATTCAATATATTTCAAATTATATGCAGATATTATAACTAACATAGATAGTCCTATATTAGTTGAAGATGTTCTATTTACTACTATGTCTTTTCGATTTTCTTGATAATTATCTGGCATTAGATAATTGTTTTCCTCATTTATATATTTATCAAAAAAATCCCAAGTTCTTTTTCCTACCTCTAAAATATAATTGTATTCATTTTTATCTATACTTTTATCAGGGCTTTTATTTTCTATGCTAATTCTGTTCATTATTAATGGTGCTATAATCCACAAAAAAGCTATTAATAAATTTATAAAATTTCTGAAAAATATTAATATAATTACAGCAAATATAATATTTATAAACATATCTTTATAATATGAAAATAAGTCCGTCTTTGATTGTTTTTCCGCTTCTTCTGATGTAGTCCATTCTAATAAATGCTTTTTACTAATATTTTTTCTATATAATGTTTTTACTATTGCTTTTAAAGAAATATATGCTTTGTGTGGCAAAACTGAAATTTCTATAAGAAAACGAATTAATGCTCCTTTTATTCCAGAAATTTTAGGTGCAAAAGTTTTTAAGTTTTTTTCTCCTTCTTTTCTAAATATTAAATAATTTAAGATTTCTAAAATATAAGGGAAGCCAGTTACTAAAATCAATAAAGTCGCTGATATTGCTGGATTATTTGATAATGCAAAAAATACTATTAAAGTAAATATTGGTACCAAACTTCTTCTTAAATTATCTAATATTTTATATCTAGATAACAAATTAAGTGGATTATTATCTTTCGAAAAAATCCATTTTGTAATTTGCCAATCTCCTCTTATCCATCTATATAATCTTGTAATAAAACTATTATATTTATATGGATATCCATCCATTAGCATAATATCAGATACTAAACCACATCTTAAATAATTTCCTTCTAGCAAGTCATGGCTTAAAACAGTATTTTCAGGAATTTTGTTTCTTAAAACTTTCGAAAATATTTCTAAATCATAAATACCTTTACCAGTAAAAATGCCTTCTCCAAAATTATCTTGATATACATCAGAAATTGCATTTGTATAAGAATCTGTTCCTCCTGCTCCTGCAAAAATTCTTGTAAATAATGTTTTAAAACTTGCTTCTAAGTCCACTCCTACTCTCGGTTGCATTATTGCATATCCATTTTTCACAACTGTTTTCTCACTATTTAACTCCGGTTTATTTAAAATATGTGACATTGCACCTATTAATTCAAATGCTGAACCTAACATTAAATCTGTATCTGCATCTAGTGTAATTACATATTTAACTTTAGGCAATTTTTCTTCATATTCAAATGTATTTACTTTAAATGGATTTCTTATTTTTAAAAGCATATAATCATTAAACTGATTTAATAATCCTCTTTTTCTTTCCCAACCCAAAAAACAATTTTCCTTTTCATTCCAAATTCTTTTTCTATATACAAAATAAAATTTATTTTTATTATTGTTGCTATATTTTTCATTTAATTCTCTAGCAAGTTTTATTCCTTCTTCTTCTATATCTTTATCAAAATCTTCATATTCTTTAGAACTTTGCGAACAATCACCCAAAAGTGCAAAATATAAATTTTCTGACTCATTTGCTAAATAAAATACTTCTAATTTTTTCATTAACTCTTGCAATTTATTTTTTGATTTTATTATCGTTGGAATAACTACAATACTTGCATTTTCTTCATCAATTCCGTTTAGAAAATCTATTTTAGGAATTAACTTTGGCTTTACTATTTTTCCTAAAATATATTGGGTTAGCTGAACCATTATTTCACTAATAGGAATAACCAGTATAATTGCATATATTAAATTTGTAAAATATGCCAAAATACCAGAAAAAATAATACTTGAAATTACTATCCAAGAAATATAAATTTTAACTTTCAATTCATCAGGCATTTTTTTCTTTTTTTTATAATTTATTTTTTCGTATAATTTATCTATTCCTTTATCAATTAAGTAATATCCAACATGTGCCATTTTAGATTTTTTATTACTTTCTTTTGCTATTTCTAAAACTTTCTTGGCTATATATATTTCTGAAATTTTAGTTTTTTTAGATATTTCTTTAATTTTACTTCTATAATAATCTTTTGTTTTATAATCCATTTTATTATATATTTCAGCAGGATCTTGTTTTAAAACTTCTTCTACACCATTTAATTTTTCAAATATTTCTAGAAAATTTATTCTCTGAATTTCTTTCATACTTGTTATGCTATTTGCCATTAGTACTTTTTTTATTGCTATATTAAAATGTTCTTTTTTTATAACATCTGTAACTGTTGTTCCTGTTTTCTCTACTTCTTCTTCTAATATTTTTAAATAACTATAACCTTTTTTTCCATATTTTTTTAATATATATGACATATACTCAATAAAAGAATATTTCATTTCTATAGCTTTACTTTTCTGAATAAGATTTTTATTTTTAAATATCATTTCATTTTTGGCTTTATTTTCAATTAATCTTTCAGCTATATTTTCTACTTTGTATTTTTGAATTTGTGTTTCATAAATTTTCTCTGCAATAAATCTAATTTTCTTTATTATCGCTATTTGTATAAACATCCCTACATTCCAAATTTCATCCATATTTAATGTTTTTTTTAATTGATAACTTGCTAAATATGAAGTCAAATCTTCTTTATTAATTCTGCAATCTGTATATCCTACAATTTCTTCTGCTAATAAATATATTCTTGCAAATCCGCGATATTTTCCATTTGCAATTCCAACAAAATTCATATATTTTTTTAATGTTAATTCTTTTTTTATTTGATTTGTTATTTCCTCTACTACATAAAAATTATCTAAGATCCATTCTCCCGCTGGATGTATTTGTATTCCTAATTTTACATGTTCATTTAATAAATTATATACTCGTTTTATTTCATTTAAATTTTCTATTAATTCAGGAACTGGATATGTGTCCTTTTCTGATTTTGATACTATTGTATACTCTACTGCCATTTTTTCTAAATAATTATTCAATTCTTCTTTATTTATTGCTGTTCCATTTATATTTAAACTCTTATATGTTTTCAAAAAATTCCACTCCTTGCTCTTATGTTTTACACATATTTTTTGCAAGTTGTGGAATTTTTATACACTATGAAACAATAATTATAAGATTCTCCTATCCTATAAATTCTCTTCTCCAATAAAATAAATATTGTTGTGCCAATCCTTGAATATTACCGAATTTTTCATTTGCAAGCTTTTCTATTTGCTTTTTACTAACCTTAGTTTCATCATCATTTTTTATGTATAATTCATTCATAACTCTTCTTACCCAAACATCAATTGGAAACACATCAAATCTTTTTAAATCTGAAAACAATAATATACAATCTGCAACCTTAGGTCCAACTCCAGAAAGCTTTAATAATTCATCTCTTACAACTTTTGTATCTTTCTCTTTATATAAGTTGTTTAAATTGATTTGTTTTTCTAAAATCATCTTTGTTGTTTCAAAAAGCCTAATATCTCTGAAACCTAGGCCTAAATTTCTAAAATCTTGAACACTAGCTTTTTCTAGCTGCTTAGCAGTTGGAAAAGTATAATAAATTTTCCCATTCCAATTTATTTCATTTCCATATTTTTGGCTTAATCTTTCTATAATTCCTTTTATTCTTGGAATATTATTGTTTGCAGAAATTATAAAAGATATAATTGTTTCCCATAAATCTTGATTTAAAATTCTAATCCCTTTACCATATTTAGTACTTATTTTCATGTTCTCATCTATTAATGAAAGCTCATTTTTTATTTTTTCATAATCTCTATTTAAATCAAAATAATTTTCTACAATTTTTTTTATATCATCTATGCATATTCCTTTAAAATATACATCTTTTCCATCTTTTCTTACATTTAATACATTTCCTTTAAATACCCCTGTATAGCTTCCATCTTGTTCTTCATTCCATCTAAAGCATTGACCGCAATCAAATATATCCTTTAGTTCAAATGAATTTACATTTTTGATTATATATTCTTGTTCCATTTTTTCTCTCCTATTATTTTTTCATATTAATTATAACATAAATTTAAACATCTTTAAACCCAAGTCCTAAAACTTCTCTTGAGTTGGTAATTATCATAAATGCTTTTTTATCAACTTCTTTAACTAATTTTTTTATTTTAGATATATCATTTCTAGACACTGCACATACAAGAACTAATTTATCTTCTTTTTTATACATTCCTTTACCGTATAATCCTGTTGTTCCTCTTCTGATGTTGGTTCCTATTTCTTTTGATATTTCTTCATTTTTATCTGAAATAATAAAAACCAATTTTGTAAAATAAATTCCTTCTACTATTATATCAATAACTTTTCCCATTATATAAATATCTATTGCAGAATAAAGTCCAATTTCAATTTTTCTAAAAGCAATTACATTAATTATAACAACAATAATATCAATAATAGTAATAATTCTTCCCATTTTAGCATTTGAATTATATTTTTTTACAATATTACTAATTAATTCAGATCCACCAGTTGAAGAATTAGCCTTTAATATTAAAGCTGTTCCAATTCCAACTATAATTCCTCCATATATACATGCTAAAAATCTATCTTCTGTCAATGGAATTATTTTATCAAACATATCTATAAAAACAGACAAAGATATTGTACCTACAATTGATTTTATAAAAAAACTTTTCCCTAGTTTCAAAAAGGCAAATATAAATAAAGGAACATTTAAAATTATAATAGTTGTTCCCATTGGTATTTTCAATAAATAATATGCTAAAGTTGCAATTCCTGAAAATCCGCCAGAAGATAATTGATTTGGAAGTAAAAATAATGAAACTCCAACAGCCATTATTGCAGCTCCAAATATTACTCCTACTATTTCTAATATAAATTGCTTTATATTAAATTTTTCTTCTAATAACATAAAAAAATCACCTTTAATTACATTATTTGTATGTAAAGGTGATTTTATGCATTTATAATATTATTCTAAGTTTTTAATACTTCTATTTTGGATTTACCTTGTCTCATATTTTCATCTTGTTTAACAATCAAATCAACATCATAAGTATTTTTTAGTTTTAAAACATTTTCTCTTTTATGTCCTATTACATTATTTGCATCTATTGGATTAATAGTTACTTCTACTTCTTTAACTTTTGCATTTAGTTTTTTTATTTTTTCAACTACAGCATCATACCACATTGATGATTCTACTAATTGCCTAAATGCTGGATGAAATGGCCCTGCAACAACCTCACTTCCATCTGATTCTGGGTCTGATATTTCATCTGTATTTTGTAAGCCTACTCTTATTACATTTATTTTCTTATCAGCAAACATCCTAACTAAAGTTTTACAAATTTCAATTGCTTGTGGTAATGGAAGTGGCTCGTAAACTCCTTCTTTATACTCTTTTTCAAGTTTTGTTCCTTTTATAACTAGAACTGGATAGATTCTAACCATTTTAGGTTTTAATTTAATTAACGCCTTAGCTGTATTTATTTCATCATTTCTTGTACTTTCTGGTAATCCTACCATCATTTGATGACCTAATTTAAATCCATACCATCTTATTAATTTAGAAGCTTTTTTTACATCTTCAAATTTATGTCCTCTTTCACTTCTTTGCAAAATGTAATCATTTGCAGATTGCACACCAAGTTCTATTGTTTTTACTTTATATTTTTTTAATCTTTTTAGAGTTTGTTTATCTATATAATCTGGTCTTGTTGATATTCTTATGCTATGGATTTTTCCATTATTTAAATATTCAGATGCAGCTTGCAATAATTCTTCTTGCTTTTCAATATCGATTCCTGTAAAACTACCTCCAAAAAATGCAACTTCTTTTTCAGAATCTTTATCTTTAATATTATCTAAAAAATATTCTATTTGTTTTTTTACATCATCTTTGGTAATTTGCTTTTTTTGACCACTTATTGATTTTTGATTGCAAAATATACAATCATGTGGACATCCTAAATGTGGTACAAATATTGGAATCACATATTGCTTTTTCATTAATTATACACCTCTTTACTTTTTTAAATTTTCTAAGGCATTTTTCGCAGCATCCATTTCAGCTCTTTTCTTACTTGACCCCATACCTTTTGCTAACAGTTTTTCATTACATTTTACTTCTGCTTCAAATTGCTTGTCATGGTCTGGTCCAGTTTCTTTTATTATGTCATATTCTATTTTTACATCTCCATGAACTTGTAATTTTTCTTGTAATACCGTTTTATAATCCTTTTGCCCAACATTTTTTGTTGCAATTTCTATTTCTTCTGCTAAATTTGTAATTATAAATTTCTTGGCAATCTCTAATCCTCCATCTATATACATAGCTGCAATAACCGCTTCTACACTATCAGCTAATATTGCTGGTCTTTCTTTTCCATTTGTATAAATTTCTGATTTTCCAAGATATAAATATTCTCCAAAATCATGTTTTTTTGCTATTTTATACAAACTTTTTTCACATACTACTGTTGCTCTAACTTTAGTCATTTCTCCTTCTTTTAAGAAACTATATTTATTATATATATAATCACTTGAAATAAATTCTAAAATGCTATCTCCTAAAAATTCTAACTTTTCATTACTTTCTATATTTTTTTCATAAGCATAAGAAGTATGTGTTAAAGCGTTTTTTAATAATTCAATATTTTTAAATTTATATTTTATTTCCTCTTCAAATCTTTCTAATTCCATTTTTTGCCTCTTTTTATTTTTTTAAATTTTATCACAAATTCTCGAAAAAAACAATAAATTTTTTTTAAAATGGCAATAATAATCGAACTAAAAATTTAGTTGGATTCATTCCATAAGATACATTTAATCTAGGTATAAGATAATCATCGTCTTTTTTAGATGATTTTCTATATTCCTTATTTGTTGGTCCAAAAATAAAAGCCATTTTATAATTGCTTTGTTTTAAAGAATTTATCATGTCATTATTATAAGCTCCAAAAGGATAACAATATATATCTGTTTTTAATATTTTCTCTCTAAAGTCTTTTTCATCTTGAATTAATTCTTCATAAGATTTTGTTTGTAATATATTTGGCTCATGCAATGCATAAGAATGTGATGCAAAATCAATATTTGGATATTCTTCTTTTGCTTTTTCTAAAGTTTCTTTTGATATATACTCTTTTAAATTTCCACTCCATTTTTCATTTTTTTCAGTCATATAATTACCAATTAAAAATACAGTTGCATTCATATTATATTTTTTAAGCAATGGAAATGCATGTTGGTAATTTGATAAAAAGCCATCATCAAATGTTATTAATACCGATTTATATGGCAATTTAATTTTTCCTTGTTTCCAATTATAAAATTCTTCTAATGTCAATGTCTTGTAATTATGCTTTTTTAGCATTTTTAACTGTTCTTCAAAATTTTCTACATCTAT
Organism: Clostridia bacterium; assembly: GCA_017404025.1. Classification (GTDB taxonomy): domain Bacteria; phylum Bacillota; class Clostridia; order TANB77; family CAG-508; genus CAG-269. Next base: position 6,051 of record JAFRDD010000059.1, on the reverse strand, counting down.
TGTCCACTCCTGCTCTTGTGGAAAATTGTTTTTTTCTTCAACCGTTCCAATATTATGGTAGCATAACACAGCTATCTTTGGATTATTTAATGTATAAATAATAAAAACCGCAAATATTATAACTAAAATTATAATTATTGATAAAATAATTTTTTTCTTCATTTTATTCCCCTTCTTCCATTGTAAATTATACATCAATACATAAAAAAAAACAATGCCAAGGATTATCCTTAGCATTATGCTGATTTTAATTCTAATCTTAATTTATCTGCAATCATTGCAATAAATTCTGAATTTGTTGGTTTTCCTTTAACTGCTGAAACAGTATAGCCAAATATATTTTCAACAGCTTCTTGTTGACCTCTCCCCCATGCAACTTCAATAGCATGGCGAATCGCACGTTCTACTCTTGAAGGTGTTGTATTAAATTTAAATGCTATTTGAGGGTATAAACTTTTTGTAATTTGATTAATAACATCAATGTCATTTACTACCATCATAATGGCTTCTCTTAAATATTGGTATCCCTTTATATGAGCAGGGACTCCTACTTCATGTATAACATTTGTAACTAATGCTTCTAAATGTTCTTCCTTTTTTGATTCTTCTTTAGGTATTTCAATATACTGTGGTTTGTAATCATTTGCAATAAAATGATTTGAACTGCTTGACTGATATAATTTTATATCTCGTATTCTTTGTATTAATAATTCAATATCAAATGGTTTAACCACATAATATTCTGCTCCTAAATCTATTGCTCTTTGTGTGATTTTATCTTGTCCTACAGCTGATAGCATAATACATGTTGGTTTTTTATTACTTTTTATTCTATTTATATTTTCTAAAACTCCTAGTCCATCTAAATGTGGCATAATTACATCTAATAATACAACGTCTGGCGATGTGTTTGTTATCATGTCAACTGCTTCAGTCCCATCCTTAGCAATTCCAATAACCTCCATATCTTCTTGTTTTTCTAAATAATTTGCCAAAGTTTTTGTAAAATCTTGATTGTCATCTGCAATTAATACTGCAATTTTCTCTTTCATTTGTTTCCCTCCTAAAATTTTTTCTTTTTGTATTTCTAACAGTTTGAATTATAATATTTAGTGGGATTTTTTGCAATATTAATTGTTAATTTTTTCCATTTATTTTATAAAATGATATTTTTCATTCACTTTTTGAAATATATTTTTCAGATAAAATTTTTAAAGATTCTAAATTTACCTTTTTATTTTCAAAATCTTGCAACAACTTATTTTTAGATTCTTCATTTAATTCTATTTTTATATTAATATTTTCATTATATTCTGTATTTACTATATTAATATTATTTTTCTTGCAATAATATTTAAAAGTCTCAAGGTTACAATATTTTGTACTTACAAATATTTCAAATCCTTTACAACATTTTACTCTTTCAGCTTCTTCTATTGCTTTAATAGTTGCATCTGAATAACATCTAACTAGTCCACCAGTTCCAAGCAATATTCCTCCAAAATATCTTGTAACAATAACTAATACATTACACAAATTGTTTTTATTTAAAATATTTAACATAGGAGCACCTGCAGTTCCAGATGGTTCTCCATCATCACTGGCTCTTTCAACAATTCTGTCATCTACCATAATTCTATAAGCATAACAATTGTGCCTAGCTGAAAAATGTTGTTTTTTTATACTATTTATATAATTTTCTACATCTTCTTGTGTTTCAATTGGAAAAACATTTGCAATAAACTTTGATTTCTTCTCTACTATTTCAGCAGTTGCTTTTTCTTTTACTGTTACAAATTCGCTCAACTCTTTTTCCTCCTAGTAATTAAACTTTTAATATTTTTATTTTAGAAGACCTGCGGTATAGCCTGTAGAATAAGCAATTTGCAGATTGAACCCACCTGTATAACTATCTACATCTATTATTTCACCTGCAAAATATACCCCCTCAATAATTTTAGATTCCATTGTTTTAGGATTGATTTCCTTAATATTAATTCCACCACTAGTAATTATCGCTTCATCAATAGGTCTAAAACATTTTAATTCAATTTTAAAATGTTTTAATAAATTTACTAATGCCTTTCTTTCTTCTTTTTTTATTTCATTTACCTTTTTATTTGGATTTATATTACTTAAATTTACAATTACAGAAATAAGCTTTTGTGGTAACAATTTATCTAAACTATTTTTAAACAGTTTATTCTTCTGCTCAGAAAAATCTCTTTGTATTCTTTCGTCAAGCTTTTCTTCTGAAAGTGCTGGCTTTAAGTCTATTTCTAATATTATCTTTTTGTTTACAAGTAATTCATCTATATTTTTATATCTCACCAAATGAGCAGAACCACTTAATATTGTTGGCCCCGATACACCAAAATGCGTAAATATCATTTCTCCAAAATCTGTATAAATATTTTTATTTTTTTCTATATCAATAATTTTAATACCAACATTTCTTAAACTTAATCCTTGTAATTCCTTGCATATATTCTTATTATATACTTCAATAGGTACTAATGATGGTTTTATATTAGTTACTGTATGACCTAATTTTTTAGCTATTTCATACCCATCTCCTGTTGAACCTGTTAACGGATAACTTTTTCCTCCTGTTGCTAATACAACTTTATCACATTTTATTATTTGACTATTGCATTTTACCCCTATTATTTTTCTGGATGATTCATCTATTAATACTTCTTGAGTTTTTGAATTACAATTAATTTCTACATTTAATTCCCTTAGTTTTGATAAAAAACATTTTAGAACATCTAAAGATTTATCAGTTATAGGAAATATTCTATTTCCTCTTTCTTCCTTCACTTCTAAGCCTTGCTCTTGTAAAAAATTTATAATATCTTCATTTGTATAATTTTTATAGCAACTATACAAAAACATACCATTTCCAGGTGTATTTTTTATAAATTCCTCCATACTCAAAGAAGATGTAATATTACATCTTCCTTTTCCTGTAATTAACAACTTTCGACCTAAACTCTGCATTTTTTCTAATAATATTACTTCATTCCCATTTTCAGCAGCAGTTATTGCCGCCATCATTCCAGCAGGACCTCCACCTATTACTACAACTTTCATTTTTACTCCTTTTTTCATCATTTTTTCATCGGGTTTTCATCAGGTTTTCATCAGGGACGGTCCTTATTGAAAAATCTTTCCATTGTTTTTTCATTAGGGACGGTCCTTGTTGAAAATTAATCGATTATAAATATGAGCTATTATTTATTTATAATCTTGAATTTTATTCCATTTCTTGAACTGCTTTTAATATTCCAAATTTACCGTAATTATATGTAAGTCCACCTTGCATATATGCAATATAAGGTTCACGAATTGGGCCATCGCAACTAAGTTCAATGGTTGAACCTTGTGTAAATGTTCCCGCTGCCATTATTACTTTATCATCATATCCTCCCATTTCACTTGGTTCTGGTACAACAAATGAATCTATTGGAGATCCTTTTTGTATTCCTTGGCAAAATTTCACTAATTTTTCTTCAGAACCCAAACTTATAGTCTGCACTATATCAGCTCTTTTTTCATTCCATCTTGGGTCTACATCATAACCTAATTTTTCTAATATTCTACTCGCAAATATTGCTGTTTTTACTGAAGCAGAAACAACTGATGGTGCAAAAAATAAACCTTTTAGTAATAATGTATTTTGATTTAATGATGGTCCTATCTCTTTTCCTATACCTGGTGATGTTAGTCTTTCTGCACACAATTCTATTAAGTCTTTTTTTCCACAAATATAAGCTCCACTAGTTGCAATTCCTGCTCCTAAGTTTTTCATTAAAGATCCTACCATAATATCAGCGCCTACATCTGTTGGTTCTTTTTCTTCTACAAATTCTCCATAGCAATTATCTACCATGATTATTACTTCTTTATTAACTTCTCGTATTGCTTTAATTGCTTTTTCTATTTTTTGAATTGTCAAACTTTTTCTGGTTGAGTACCCTCTTGAACGTTGGATTTCAACTAATTTCACATCATTTCTACTTAATCTTTCTTTGATCTTTTCTATATTAAAATCATTATTGACTAATTCTATTTGTTCATATTTTATTCCAAATTCTTTTAAAGAACTTTTACTTGTTTCTTTTCCAATTCCAATTACTGTTTGTAATGTGTCATAAGGCGCTCCTGTAATTGATATCATTGTATCATTTGGACGTAATAATCCCGATAGAGTTACAGCTAAAGCATGTGTTCCTGAAATTAATTGTGTGCGAACTAAACTATCTTCTGTATTGAAAATAGTTGAATATATGTCTTCTATTTTATTTCTACCAGGCTCATCTATTCCATATCCTGTTGATGAATATAAATGCATTTCTGATAAACCATTCTTTTGAAATGCATTTAATACTTTTAAACTGTTAATTTCACATATTTCATCTATGTTTATAAATATATCTTTTAATTCTTCTTCTACTTGTTTTGATAATTTTAATAAATCTTCACTTATTCCAAATTTTTTATACATTTTTATACCTCTTTTTTACTCTTAATATTACTATTTTACTACATTTTTTATATTATTGCAAATAAAAGAAATTCTACACAGCCCTTGTCCTAAATGCTAACGCAACATTCATACATATAAAAAAAATAAACCGTTGATATTTCAACGGTTTTCTCTTTTATATTCAAAAATTAGTTTTGTGCATAAGGAAGAACAGCTATATGTCTTGCTCTTTTTACTGCTATTGTAATATCTCTTTGATGTTTAGCACAAGCACCTGTAGTTCTTCTTGGTAAGATTTTTCCTTTTTCATTAACAAATTTCTTTAATTGATCTGCATTTTTAAAATCTAATACAAAGTTTTTATCTCCACATAAAGGACAAACTTTTTTTCTTTGTTTTCTGAATCTAGGATTAAAATCATCATCATAATTTTTGTTGTTATTTCTTTTATTTTGTTTTTTATCTGACATTTTATTATTCCCCTCCTTAATTAGAATGGTAGGTCATCACCTGAAGACATTTCAAAATCTGAACCCATATTTCCAGGCATAGTATTTCCAAAAGTACTTTCAAAAGAGTTTGCTCCTGCTTCTCCTTCTCTTTTACTATCTGCAAAATATGCTTCTTCTGCAACAACTTCTGTTACATAATGTTTAACTCCTTGGTCATCATCCCAAGTTCTTGTTTGAATTCTTCCTATTATACCTACTTGTTGACCTTTTTTAAAGTATTTACTGCAAAACTCTCCTAGTTTACTCCAAGCAACTATATTGATAAAATCTGCTTGTCTTTCTTCACCTTGTCTAACAAATCTTCTATTAACTGCTAAACTAAATGACGCAACTAGTGTATTGTTTGTTTGAGTATATCTTGTTTCTGGGTCTTTTGTAAGTCTTCCCATTAATATTACTTTGTTCATATATTATCACCTTTCTTTACTTTAATTGTAAAAGGCCCCTTGTTCTACAATTTATTTATTCTTTTATAGCTTTATGCTACATCTTTTCTTACAACGATAAATTTAATTATATCGTCTGTAATTCTGTAAACTCTTTCAAGTTCTGCTATAGAATCTGGATTTGCTTCAAAATTAAATAACATATATATTCCTTCTTTGTTCTTCTTAATTTCATAAGCTAATCTTTTTTTACCCATATTTTCTACAGATTCTACTTTTCCATTTTCATTAATTAATCCTGTAAATTTTTCTTCTAAAGCCTTTAAACCAGCTTCTTCAATATTTGGATTAATAATGATAACACTTTCGTATTTATTCATCATTTTCACCTCCCTTTGGATATATAACCTACACATACAGTGCAAGTAGAGAATTGAAAATAGCTATGCTCTTTTCAAAACATAGCTATTTTATCATATTTATGTGACTTTTGCAAGTATTTCTCAAAATTTTCAAAAGGTTTTGTGACTAGTAAATGAAAATGTCTCAAATTTTTAATTTGTTTGTAAATAAAAATGTCTTAAAAATAATATGTTAATTTACAGATTTTAGTAATTTGTAAATTAAAATGTCTTATTAAAAACTAGCTTTTGTAAGCTAG
>JAFRDD010000058.1 GCA_017404025.1 Clostridia bacterium | reverse complement strand
TAAAATCCTGAATTTAACAGTTTATAGATATAAAAAGCTCGTAACTCATTGCAATATATGCGCTACGGGCTTTAATGAATTAAATTAATTTGTCGTAAGTTATTTCTTATTTTTAACTTTTTAAAATTTTTTTCATATTCTTTTCTGATATAAATTTCTTATCTAAATCAAATTCATAGCAATCATTTAAACTACTTGTTATATCAGTCTTTTTGTATAATTGTTTATATCCAATGCCATCAATTCTATTTGTAACCATTTCTTTTAATGTTGTTATTATTTCTTCTGTAGTATATTTTTCTTGTAGTTTACTTTTTTCTAATATTCTGTATACTAATAATGATAAATAACAGATTATAAAGTGTGCTCTAATTCTGTCTTCTTTATGTAAATATACTGGCCTTGCTTTAAATTCTGTTTTCATTATTCTAAAAGATTCTTCTATTTCCCAACGACCTTTGCTTACTTGTAGGATTTCTTCAACAGTTGCATCCATATTTTCTGGTACACATAATCCATATAGACCATCAAATTGTTCTTCATATTTTTCTAATTCATTTTTGTAGTATAATTTATATTTCTCTGCACATTCTCCATCACTGGTAATATTTTCCTTTTGTATAAATCTTTTTGCGTTATTTTGTGGCAGTTTGCTGTATTGCTCTGGATGTTTTTCTATTATTTCTTTTGCTCTTACTATTTGAGCATCTCTTATATTTTTTTGATATGCAGCATATCTTGGTGAAAAAGTTATTATCATTCTTTCCTTTAATGTTATTTTTTCTTTTGTTTCTGCGTCTTTCTTGGTTCTCTCGAGTAGAATTTCTTTGTAGTAAATATTTTTATTGCTAGAATCATATTTTTCTATATTTTTTAAATTTATGGATTTGTTATTTCCAACAATATGCCAGCCTGTATTTGATAAGGCATCTACTAAATATTCGTTTTTTAATTGTTTTAGTGATTGGGTTACTATATATGTTTTTTCACCTCTAGTATTAAATTCTCTATTACTAAAAGAACCTAAACCAGCATCTGTGCATACTAAAAATTTCGAAAGTTGAAAGTCCTTCATTATTTGTTTCTCCAATGGTCTCAATGTTGTTTGTTCATTAGTGTTTCCTGAATTAAGGTTAAAAGCTAAGGGATAACCACTACCGTCAATAAATAATCCCATTTGAGCAATTGGTAATGGTCTATTTTCCTTACTTTTTCCGTATTTTCTTAAACCAGTTTTATTATTTTCCAAATCTTCAACATCTTCTAATTCTATTTCAAAAAAATAATTAGTGCAATCATAATATAAAATACTAGTATTTCGAGTTTTTATTACATTTTGGCTTTTTTCGTAGCACCATTTTTCTATATTTTCTTTTTCCTTTACAATTATGTCTAAAGCTCTATAAACGTCATACAATTTATATTTTGGTTGTCTTATAAATTTTTGTGCTTCCTCATATGAAGAATATTTTGAAGCAGGATACATAATCCTTGTACAAATTAAATCTTCAAGGATATCAGAAAGCTCAAATTCAACTTTATATTTACTTTTGATTTCTTTACATAACTCGTCTAATTTTAATTCTTTAAATATTTTTTTGATAAAAATATGTCCCAAATTAAATAATTTTTGTTTTGTATCTAATTCTTCGCCTTCAACTAATTTTTCAAAATATGTACCTCTATTTTCATTTTCTTCTATAGTTTTTTGTTCAATATATTTTTTAGCCCATTCTATGGGATCTTCGCCATTAGCTTTCTTTTTTACCTCTTCAATGTTTCCTAAACATTCAATAATTTTTGATGTGTTTTTTCCTTTATCATTCCTATATGATTTAATCATATAGAAATATGTATTATTTTTCGTGTGAGTTATAGATAATCTCATGATTTTGCTCCTTTGTACGTTTTTCTATATAATAACACATACGACAACATACGTCAAGAAAAAAATAAAAATTTGACAAAAAAAATAAGCATTTTGAATGCTTACAAAGATTTTTTGGAGAAGGAACTGTTAAATATCCG
>JAFRDD010000057.1 GCA_017404025.1 Clostridia bacterium | reverse complement strand
GCTCCCTTTGCTATTACATTTGCATCACTTTTTACTGCTGAACTTAATGCTGTTCCATTCATTTCTCCATTATTTATTAATTCAGCCCAATTTGATGTTGTTGTCATTGCATTTATTAAATCTGTTCTATTTGTTGTTGATTTTATACTATAAGTTCCATTTCCATTTGCTAAATTATAAGTTGTTCTTACATCATTACTTACTGCTGCATTTGGTAAATAATCATCTAAAATTATATATGTATAATCTCCATCTACATAAAATACTTTCCAGTTACTTAATGTTTGTCCATTTAGTGTTGTTGAATAATTTACTGGACTTCCTATGGGTTTCTTAACTTCTACTGTAAATGTTTTCGTCTTACCTGATTTTGCTCCTGTTAATGTTATTGTTGCAGTTCCACATCCAACTCCCGTTATAGTTCCACTGCTATTAACAGTTGCTACACTTGTATCAGATGATGAATATGTTATATTTTCCATTCCCTCGCTATTATCTATACTTATATCGCTAGTGTATCCTTCATATACTGTTACATTGTTATTTCCTACTGCTGTTCCATCTACTTTTATTATAGCTACACTTATAGATTTGTCTCTTGCTTTTGCATTACTATCTGCTTCTACATAATTTGATGGATATGTTAATGATATTTCTTGTGCCGTTTCTGGTAAATTTTCTGGGGCTATATCTGTTCTAAATTCTATTCTTATTTTTAATGTATCTGTGCTATTTGCTGGTAATTTATCATATTGCTCTATTGGAATATCATCTATATATGTTACTGTATAATTAAAATAATTAGATTGTGGTGCTACTAATGTTGTATCTACTAAACTTTCTACCATTGCATCTCTTCTTCCTATGTTTACTACATCTACTGTAAATTCATAAAATTGTCCTGGTGTATCCATTGATACTGTCCAATTTAATTCTGTTGTTCTTATTCCATTTGTTGTTGGTGCTGAATTTGCTGTTACACTTCCTGGTGTTTCATTTATATTGTCAAAATAGGCAGTCCATCTTATTGCTTTTACTGTTGCACCTCCACTTGTGCTCACATTTGCGGTTAATGTAGCATACCCTATACTTATTAACGAAAATAGTATTAATAGCAACATAACTAATATTGTTTTTCTTTTTTTATTTCTTCTCATACGTTTTCCCTCACCGTATTATTTATTGTTTGTAATCTCTTAAAATGCAGTATTTTACTGCGTTTTTGAATCTTTTTTTAGTTTTTTTAGTAATTGTTTTTAAAAAATTTTCTATACATTTATTAAAACATTAATATAAAAAATTTTCAATACTTTTATGAAATTTTGTCGAAAAAAAATGCTAGAAATTTTTTACAATCTTTTGTAAATTTTCAAGAGGGACGGTCCTTTTTGAAAAAACAAAAAAATTTTCAAAAAGGACCGTCCCTCTTGAAAATTTTTTATTATTTTTTTACCCAAACAGATACAGATTTTCCCTTTACTCTAAAATTGGCCCATCCGTTTTCCTCTATTGTTATTTCTTCTTCACAATTTTCCATTGCATCAATAAATGTAAATCCTGCAAATTTTTCGCCTATATACATCCTTTTTTCGCCGTCACCAGCTTTTGAAATAACAACTGCTATTCCAGATTTTATATGTTCTTCATCGCCTTCACGTGTCCAACCTATAAAATTGTTATTGTCAAAATAATCATTTTGATTTCCATAGGCTTTTTCTTTTCTTAATCTTATTAATTCTTCTAATTTATAAATAGGCTCTATCCCTGAATAAGGAATACCATATAAATCCCCATAAAATACACAAGGATATCCTTCTTTTCTTAAAAGAATTAAACTATATGCACATAGTTTAAACCATGGTTCTACAAAGCTCTCTAATGCTTGCTTTGGCTGTGTATCATGATTATCTACAAATGTTACTGCCATTGCTGAATTTTCTTTTATAAGTGTTCCTTCAAATATTTTTGCCAAATCATAATTTTCATCTTTTGATGCAGAATAAAAATTATAATGTAATGGAACATCAAATAAAGAAATTTCTCCTTGCGTTGTTGTAATATAATTGTGTAATTTATTAACATCTCCTGTCCAATATTCTCCTACTGTATATAATTCTTTTCCCGTTTCTCTTCTTAAATACTGAATCCAATCTCTATAAAATGTAGCTGGAATATGCTTTACAGCATCTAGTCTAAAGCCTGTAATATCAGTAAGTTCAACATACCATTTTCCCCATCTTTTGCATTCTTCTACTACTTCTGGATTTTCAAAATCAATATCTGCCCCCATTAAATAGTCAAAATTCCCATATTCCTCATCTACAAAACTACTCCACTCTTTATCTTTAAATTTAAATATAGCATGTTCTTCTGTATTGTTATTATAATCAATACCATTAAAATGTGTCCAATTCCATTCAAAATCAGAATATTTTCTATTTCTTCCTGGAAATTTAAATTTTGTACCAACTCTTACTGTTTCTTGATTTGCAATTTCTAAGTTATGATTTCCCCAATCTACTTTTGTAGCTGGAATTGTTTGTAACATATCAGCTCCCATCTTATGGTCTAATACAATGTCTGCATAGCTTTCAATTCCTGCTTGTTTTAATACTTGTAAACAATTTAAATATTCATCTTTAGAACCATATTTAGTTTTTATTGTTCCTTTTTGATCAAATTCTCCTAAATCGTATAAGTCATATGCACCATATCCTACGTCATATGCTCCTCCCATTCCTTTAAAAGCAGGTGGTAGCCATATTGCAGTTATTCCAATTTGGGCTAATTTCTCTGCATTTTCAGATATTTGATTCCATAAATTTTGTTTACAATCCATATACCATTCAAAATACTGTATTATTGTTCCATTTATTTTTTTCATTTTTCCTCCTAATCGCCAAGTTGCCAAGGGAACCGTCCCCTTGGCAACATTTATTTTGTTAATTTATAAAATACTTTCTTTCCTTTTTTTAATATAGCATATCCTTCAGCAAAATCATTTTCTGAAAGCTGATAATTAATATCTGTTATTTTATTGTCATTTAAAGATATTCCCCCTTGAGTAATTAATGTTTTTGCTTGGCCTTTAGAAGGCGCTATTGTAGATAATACAATTGCATCAACAATTGACATATTATAATCTTCAATTTTTACTTCTGGCATATTGTCTAAATTTCCAATTCCACTAAATAATGCGTTAGAGGCTTCTTCTACTTTAATAGCTTTTTCTTCTCCATGTACTAGTCTTGTTATTTCAAATGCAGCTACTTTTTTTGCTTCATTTATTCTTTCATCTTTATACTTACAAAGTTCTTTTATTTTTTCCATTGGTAAAAATGTAAGCATTTTTAATACTGTTTCTACACTTTCATCTTCAATATTTCTCCAATATTGGTAAAATTCGTAAGGTGTTGTTTTTGTTTCGTCTAACCATAATGCTCCTTTTTCTGTTTTTCCCATTTTCTTCCCTTCTTTTGTTGTAAGAAGTTTAAATGTTAAACCAAAGGAATCATCTTTTCCTATTTTTCTAATTAATTCTACTCCACCTATTATATTAGACCATTGGTCATTTCCGCCCATTTCTAGTTTGCATCCATATTTATTATATAAGTACCAAAAATCATAAGATTGCATTAACATATATCCCATTTCAAAAAATGTTAATCCAGTTTCTAATCTATTTTTATAACATTCTGCTGCAAGCATTTTATTAACTGAAAATAAGCTTCCTATTTCGCGCATGAAATCTATGTATTTTAAGTCTAATAACCAATCTGCATTATTAACAATTATAGCTGCATTTTCTCCTTCAAAACTTACAAATTTTTCAAGTTGTTTCTTTATTCCTTTAACATTATTTTCTATATCTTCTTTTGATAGCATTTTTCTCATATCTGTTTTCCCAGATGGGTCACCTATTACAGCTGTTCCTCCACCAACTAAAATAATTGGTTTATGTCCACATTTTTGCATATGACCTGCTACCATTAATGACACAAAGTGTCCTACATGTAGACTATCGGCTGTTGGATCTATTCCTATATAAAATGGCACATGCTCTTTTCCAAATAATTCTTTTATTTCTTTTGGATGAGTCATTTGCTCTATGTAACCTCTCTCTTCTAATATGTCAAATACATTAGTCATTATTAAAACCTCCATAACTTATAAATCTATTTAAATTTTTTATAGAAATTCCTGTTTGATTAGATACACTTTCTAAAGAATTGTTTAGTCCATTTTCTTGAACATAATTTTGAAATGTTCCTAATTCTAAGTTATCTTTTGTAATACATTTTGGACATACATCTCCTGTTGATACATAAAAACTTCCGCATCTTGTACATTTATTAAACTCCATTTTTAGTCCCCCTTAATTTTATCTTTTGACATTTTATATAATTTTTCTACATTGTATCACAATCTTACAAAAATATAAAGGGTTTTTTTATTTAATTACTTACTTTTTTCAACAATAGAAACAATATCTGAAATATACTCACCTAATATTGGTATATTTAATGTTACTATTCTTTGTAAAAATGAAATTAACATTGCTGAAATTATTGAAACTCCTATTCCTATTCCAACTCCTCTTGATATTCCGGCAATTAAATTTCTTTTTATTATTTCTTTTTTACTTCCCATTATATATATTATTTCTTGAAGATTTCCCTTTTCTAGCATTTCTATTATATTATTAATTAATTTCTCTTTACCATTCATAAAATCCACCTCTATTTAAGGTGGATTTTTTTTGAAATATTATTCTTTTATTTAGAAATATTAGAATTTAAATTTTTATTTGTTTGTGTTACTTGATTTTTTGTTTCATCTATTAATTCTTTTTCTTCATCATTTACTATATTAGTATTATCCAAATTTTGTTCTTTCTTTTTGTTTTCTTTTTCTTTAATCTCTTCTAAAGATTTTATTAAACTTTGCAATTTATTTATATCTTGCCCCATCATTTCCCAATTATTATTATTACTTGATTGAGTTAAATTATTATTGGCTTTTATAATTGCTTTTATTAATCCTTCTATATCTTCTGTATTTTCAATTTCTATATCAACTGCTTCTTTTGAAAGTAAATTTTTTAATGCTGCTTCTAAATTATTTCCGATTGCAACTTTGTTTCCAGATGCTACTACAATTTTCTTTAAAATAGGTATGTCTGACTCATTTGCCATTGTTTGATAAATCGCTTCAACATACAATAATGTATTATTAACTGGCACTATTATCATTCTTTTAGTTACTTTCGTACCTGTTACGTTTAAAGTATTTAATTCAGCAGATATTGCTTTATCTTCTTCTATTTGTTTATCTAATTGCATTGGCCCCACAATATTGCTATCTTCAGCAAATTTGTATAACTTTAAAACATTATTTCCCTTTTCTGTTTTTCCTACCAAATATGATATTAAATTTTGTTTTTCATTTGGAGTATATATTTGAACTAAACCTAAATATGGTTCCTCATCATTGGTTTTTAGCATTGTATAATATGACTCCAACTGTGTTCCTGTTGACTTAGATGATTTAGAATTATTATACTTAGCATATTTCCATAAATCGTTTGCTCTATACAAAATATCTGGTTTTTCATTATGATATATTTTTAATATTTCAGACTGTATATCATATAAATATTGTGGATAAACAAATTGTTCTGATATATCTTCTGGTATTTCTTTATCTATATCTTTAAATAATGTTGGATATATTTTAAAATATGCCATTGCTATTGGATCATTTCTATCTGTTATATAGTAATCTACTGTTCCATCATAACTATCTATCAAAACTTTTACAGAATTTCTTATATAATTAATATTTTGTCTTATTCCATTTTGATAAATAACTGTATTTTGCGAATATGGATATTTATTAGATACAGTATATGCATCTAATACCCATATAATTTTCCCTTCTTTGCTTACAACTGTATAAGGAGCAGTATCATATATTAAATAAGGTAAAGCTTTTTTTGCTCTTTCTATTATATTTCTATTTATTAAAATTTTACTATCTTTTTTTACATTACTTGAAACTGCTAAATTTATATCTCCTTTTGTAATTCCTAATATAAATTTATCTGCTAAACCTAATTGTAAACCTGATTTTCCGTTATAAGTATTTGTTATATCTTTTCCATTGTTATCTGTGTAATCATATTCTTGTTTATCTTTCGCATTTGTAACAACAATTTGATTAGTTTCTAGTCCATAATAAATTTGTCTATTTGTTGTTTTTAAAACCTCATCTTTTCCTTCTATGTCTTTTTGTATATATTGTATATTTCCAGATTCATCAACCTTTGAAGCTGAAATTAATATTTGTCCATTTCCATGTGTATATTCATAAGTTTTATTATTATATGTTCTTCCACTATTAGAAATTTCTCTTGGTGCAACATATAATAACATATCTTTTCCTTCTATATTATATTTTGCAATATTAGCATTTCTATATAAATAATATCCTGTTTCTGTTTTATTATTTTTTAATGTGTTAATTACAGATTCTTTACTTACAATTGGTATGTTTTTTATTAAATCACTATTATCATTTACTTCCTGCTCTGTAATTGTTCCCGAATTTGTTAAATTTAATTCTTCAATCTTAATATTATATGCATTTTTGGTATTTTCTATATTATAAGCAATATATTTCTTTTCTTTATCAAATTTATTAGATCCAACAAATATTGTATTAAATATTATTATAACTAAAAATAATACAACTAAATATATTGGTATTGCTACTAAATTTGCTATAACCTTTTTATTATTATTTTTCATAATATTTATAGATGCTAGCCATATAGAGATTACTATTAATATTGAAAAAATTATATATCCAAATAATTGGATTGTAGATTCTGTAAATCCTGCTCCTATTATTTCTATATTATCAATTATTGTTATCATTTTATTAAATAATATGTCTTGTGTTTTTAATAATGTAATACAAGCAATTATTACAGCAATTATTCTGACATTTCTTATTAATTTTTTTATAAAAGCACTTTGCTTCAACATTTTAGAATCAACACCATCAAAACACATATTAAATACTATTATATAATACAATACACTATAAATAGAAATTCCTAAAATTATACCACCTAAATAGTATAGTAACATTTCTATAAGAGGTTTTTGGAACATATAATATGAAATGTCTAAATTAAATATTGGATCTGTAATTTCGAAAGAAGTATTTCCAATACATAATAATAATTGTTTCATAATTACATTTCCCATAATTACACTTACTATTGCAGAAATTATTAAAGATATTGATTTATTAGGTAATTTTGGTAAAACTTTATCTTCTTTTTCACTAAATGCTTTTAATCCTTTCTTTATTCCTCTTGTTGTAAAATAAAAAATTATATACAACAAGATAAAATTCACACCAGTAATTATATAATTATATCTTGTATTTGTAATAAAAACATTTATAAAATTTTCTCCAAGTTCTTTATATTCTAAATACCTTCCTCTTAAAGATATATAATTAAATAATGTAAAAACTGCAATAAATAAAACTACTAATATTATTCTTATTTTGCTTTTTTCTTTTTTTATTTCTTTTACCACTTTTTCACTCCTTTTTAACTTAAAGACCGCCTAGAAAAGACAGTCTTTTTATAATTATAAAATTTATATTATGGCTTTTACAAAATCTTCTGAATTGAATATTTCCATATCGTCTATTTGTTCTCCAACTCCTATAAATTTTACAGGTATTTTATTAGATTCTACTATTCCTATAACGACTCCACCTTTTGCTGTACCATCTAACTTAGTTAATACTAATCCTGTAATATCTGTTTCTTCTTTAAAAGCTTTTACTTGTTGAATTGCATTTTGTCCTGTTGTTCCATCTATTACTAGTAGAACCTCTCTGTCACATTCTGCCATTTCTCTGTTTATTACTTTTTGAATTTTATTTAATTCATCCATTAAATATTTTTTATTATGCAATCTACCTGCTGTATCTACTATTAAAATATCTGCATTTGTTTGCTTGGTTATTTTTATTGCATCATATACAACAGATGCAGGGTCTACTCCTTCTGCTCTTTTTACTATTTCTGCTCCTGCTTTTTTTGCCCATATTTCTAATTGTTCTACTGCTGCTGCTCTAAATGTATCTGCTGCTGCTACTACTACTTTTTTTCCTTCTTTTGACAATCTATTTGCCATTTTCCCAATAGATGTTGTTTTTCCTACTCCATTAACTCCTACTACTAATATTACAGATGGTTTTGTATTTAATTTTAAATTAATATCGGTAACATCTAATATTTTTTGCATTTCTTCTCTTAATGCTCTTTTTACATCTTCTTCATCCTGTAATTTTTCTTTTTTGATTCTTATTCTTAAATTGTCAATTATTTTTACAGATGTATCCATTCCTAAATCCGACATTATCAGTATTTCTTCTAACTCATCTAAAAATTCTTCATCTACTTTTCTAAAATTTGCAAATACATTATTTATTTTTTCATCAAATGATGTTTTTGTTTTTGTTAACCCTTGTTTTAATTTATCAAAAAATCCCATTTATTTTTCTCCTTATTTATTAGTGGAGCGATTTCGAAACAGGTATGCGAAAAAATAGCACACTTTGTTTCAAGCTCTCTTATATAACTCGATTTATTGATTATACTTTAACATAAAATCTATAAATATTCAAGTAATTTAATATAAAAATATTTTACGAAAATTTGTTTCTTTTCCTATTGATTTATTATAAAATATATGTTATACTAGCTAACATAGGAAATGAGAATAAGCAGATGTGGTTTGCCACTTTTAGTCCGCAACATATGTTGCGAGAACGGAGGTGGTGCTATGATAGAAGCTGTTTTATTAGAAATAATATACTTACTTTTATTTGGCTTAGTTGTCGAAACTATTATAGTATTTGCCTTAATTATACTGGTTATAATTTTAAGCAAATAGACAATAAAAAAACACATCTGTAACTTGACGGTTGATGTGTTTTTTACATATTTAACTGGCAAACCACGTTTGTGGTTTCTTCATTTCCTATAATTATTATAATTGAAAAATTTTAAAAAGTCAATATTTTTTCTACCTTTAGTGAAAAAGAATTAAGACTTTTTATAGTATATTAAATTAATTATATTATTATATTAGGAGGAATATTAATGGATAAAATAATACCCAGCTTTTCATCTTCACTTTTTGATGGAAGTAAAGATTCAATAGGAGATATTGTTGAATTAGGTATAGATAGTCTTTTAGATGATGGAGTATTTAAAGATATACCTATTGTAAGTATGCTAATTGGAGTGAAAAAAACTTATCAAAACATCCACGATAGAAATCTTTTGAAACAAACTCTTACATTTATTAAACAGTTTAATTCTGGAACTATAAACGAAGAAAAATTAAGTAAATATAAAGAAATGATGAACACTGATTCAAAAAAAGCTGAAAAAGAATTAGGAAGAGTTCTTATTATTTTAAACTCTACAATTGATATAGAAAAATCACAGATGTTAGCAAATCTTTATAAAAATTATATAAACGAAAAAATAAATTGGAATCAGTTTTGTGAGTTTTCAGAAATAATAAAAATGTTATTTTTAAATGATTTTAATATAATTCGATTAATATACAATCAACAAATATCAGATACAAGTAAAATTGAAATATATCCAATAGACAGATTATCATCTTTAGGATTAGTTAATACCGCAATGATGTCAATAGTTATTTCAAGTAATGCTAACTCTAGATCAGATAAATATGTTAATTTAACTACTATAGGAAAAAAATTCTATGAATGTGTTGTAAGTTCGTAAAGGAATAGAAATATTATTAAATTTTAGAAATCTAAAAACGAATTCATAATACCAATTTTAATTATGGCGAATTAGCCATAATTAAAAAAGCATGTTAAATTAGTATAAATTTTGAAAATTAAATTATGCTATTAAATATTTAAATTCACAACTATAAAACAGAATGTACCACCCTCAATGGATGATACATTCTGTTTGTCTGTTGGCTAACTTTTTCACGGCAACCGTCTTTTCAAAATTGCATCTTCACGTGCTTTCCTGTCTTTTTCACATCTTGTAACATATCTTGTGCCATCGTAATATTGAGTTCTTTTCCTTTGAGGCATGTACCTCACAGGGCAATTCTTATTTTTACAAAAAGCGCATTTTAAGTTACTCTTCAGTACTGAGAAAAATGTAAGTTTTGCCATTCTATTTTCCTCCTTAACAATTCTGTTTACGAGTTACATTAAAAGTCTGTTTGAGTATCAACCTCCTTAATATAGTCGAGAAGAGCAGAGAATTTTTCATCATCAGCATACAATGACTTGTCCCACTCGTACCAAATGTCAAATGCTGTTGTTGCGCCATTTTGCACCATTTGCTGAACTCTTTTGCTTTTGAAAACAACATTGTTTTCTTGCTTATCCAAAGGATTTTGACATCCCATATCCTGATAAACCTTTGCCTGTATATCAGCATCTAATTTATCACAATGATAAGCAAAAATTGCTTCCTTTGTTTTCCTTTCATCAAATTCCAGCAATAATGCAAAATATTCTTCTTTCTTAATTAAGTCTCCGAGAACCTCCTTAATCGCTGCATGTTCGTTTTGCATTTTTTCCTCTGGAGTAATATTATCAAAAGGAGTAATATCTCCTATGACAACTTCCCCTAATTCGTGAAGTACTAGCATTTTTATTACTTTACCGATGTCTAAATGTGTTTCAAATTCAGAATCGATACTTAGTGCCAGTATGCATGTTCCATAGATGTGTTCAGCAATACTTTCAATTCTCTCCTTAGTCACGTTCCAATGTGTTTCATTCCAGCCACTCCTGATTTTATATTTCAGCTGTGTAGCCAAAAGATAAAACCTCATTGTACTCTTAATCCGTTCTTCCATGTAAATTCCTCCTTCAATAATTATTGTGTTGCAAGTGTTTCTTTATGATTAACTCCCAAAGGAGATTAAAAAATAGTTGGTTTATTAACTAAATCTTCATAATTATACCACAAAAACTTGTATTTATCAATAGTTCAGATATCTTTATGTAAAATAAAAAATTATAATTAAATACTATTTAATAAATATAATGCTATCTGATTTTGTTGATTATTATTCATTTCCATTATTTTAGCCATAACATATAAAAGTGTCGGATATTTTCTAATATTTACATAGCTTGTCAAATGTTCATTATCAATTTCTTTTAATCTTTTATCAAATATGCTATGTATGTGTGATTTATTATATTTTAAGTTAGTATAAGCACTTGAACTCATACATAAACCAAGTCTTAATTTATTTTTTACATCCATATTATTAATTATATTTATTACATCTTTTACTTTATCATCTATATTATTATTCACAATACAAATTCTCCTTTAATTCAAATTAAAATCATTTTTCTTTTTTAGTTTATTATTCTTATTCTCATCTGGTATAGTTACTTTTCTAAGAATGTTATTAGCAATTTCATTATCGTTATCATCAAATATGCCATTTTTGTATAAGTCATCACTAACAATTTTATAATTTTGGTCATTATCATAAGTAATTTTCTTATGGAAGTGGCTCATTAGATTATGCCAAAATCCTTTAAACTTCTGTAATTGTGCTTTTAAGCTTTCTTTTTCTTCTCGTAATTTAGCAATTATCTTTTCTTTGGAAGATACATCATCCTTTAATTCTTTAATATCTTCATTTTTAAGCTCTATTTGATATTTTAGAGATTTATTTTCTTCTTCTATTTCAAAAGTAGCATGTTCAAATTCTTTAATTGATAAATTCAAATCATTTACACTTCTAACTGTATTGGTAACATCTGTTACATCTTTAATATAATTTTTGATATTTTCTATATTCTCGTTTGAAATTTGGCTATTATTTTTACTAAATGGCATTGGCTTTTGTATTTGTCAAGTGAAAATTAAACCAAATTATAATTGAAAAGTGATCCACTTTAGGATAAAAAAATTATCCATTTTTTTCCAGCATATTTTGAGTTTCTTTTAGTCTATATGAATTTCCATTCATGTTAACTATATATGC
>JAFRDD010000056.1 GCA_017404025.1 Clostridia bacterium | reverse complement strand
TAACAAAACCTAGAGATTCTAGATACTTGTTATTTAAAGATTTGCTTAAAATCGGGCTTTTGGATATTCTCCAATAGCCTTTTCTTGTGTTTGCATATTCCCATGCTTTGTATTGATTAATTCCTAGTTTAACTAAGTTCCTCTGTTTAGTACTGATTTTCTTCCACTGCTTCCATATGCAAGCTCTCAGTCTACGTCTAATCCATTGGTCTAGCCTCGCTAGGTTTCCGCGTGCGTTAGCAATTCCATAATAATTAATCCAGCCTCTCATAATTTGATTCAATTTTAGCAATCTATATTCCATACTAATTCCTTTATTTCTATTAGTATAAAATTTAATCTTTTCTTTGAATCTCTTTATTGATTTCTCATGGATTCTTATTTCTGCTCCAATTTTCGAGAAATAGAATGAAAATCCCAAGAATTTTCTTCTAGATACAAAGTCCACTGCACTCTTATTTTTATTAACTTTAAGTTTTAGTTTATTTTCAATAAGATTTGTCATAGATTTCATAACTCTATAACCTGCTCTTTTACTTTTAACATATACATTATTATCATCTGCATATCTACAAAATCTATGTCCTCTTTTCTCAAGTTGTTTATCCAACTCATCTAACATTATGTTTGCAAGCAACGGACTTAACGGGCCGCCTTGCGGAGTTCCTTCTTCACTTGTTACTGAAACACCATTAATTAGTACTCCACTTTTAAGATATTTTCTTATTAGTGATAATAATCTTTTGTCTTTTATTTTCTTTTCAAGTTTACTCATTAAAATATCATGATTAACCTTATCAAAGAACTTCTCTAAATCCATATCTACAACCCATCTATTTCCTTGATTAATGTATTCTTTTGATTTCTTTATAGCATCTTTTGCCCCTCTACGAGGACGAAAACCAAAACTATTATCAGAAAAGGATGGTTCATAAATTTTAGATAACACTTGAGCAATTGCTTGTTGAATTAATCTATCTTGTACAGTTGGTATTCCTAATAATCTAACTCCACCATCTGGTTTTGGTATTTCCACCCTTCTCACAGGTGATGGATTATACTTCTTTTCTAGTAGTTTAGATTTAATTGTATCCCAGTGTTTCTTGATATGTTCTCGAAGTTCATCGATTTTCATTCCGTCAACACCATGGCTACCTTTATTGCTAATTACTCTCTTAAGTGCTAAAAGCATATTATTTCTTTCAAGAACTTCTTCGAGTAATCTACTAGTATCAAATGCTTCATCGTTTACGCTTTCCCTATTTGGTAAAACCATAGAATTACTCGGCACCTTTGATTTACCTTGAAGTTCCACTTCTACTTCCACCAATTGGTCTCTATATTGAGTTTTCTGCTTTCTTTGTAATTTCTTTGATTTATCCAAAGTTGTAAACCTCCTAACGTTCCGTCCTTCCTCCGCTAACGCGTTTAGCGAAGTACTATGACATCTGCTGACTTCTGATAGTTCAGTTATATATCACTATATAGGTTGTAACCTAGAAATTTAATTCATTTGGTACATATCTATCAGACCTCCCCAGGTAAGAACACGTACTTTCACCTCATCTATCTGCCACATTTACTCTTGCTATTTTGGATAGTTATAGGGCTTCACTTTGTATGGCAAGCTTACCCATAGCATTGAGCCTCAAATGTGATTCGTGTACCTCAGACCAAGGTTTTGCCTAAGGCTTCCTTCAGATTCCACCTCACGATGGACACCCTTGCCGTTGGCTATGCAGTTGGCACTATCAGCCCCTGCTACGGATTTTCACCG
>JAFRDD010000055.1 GCA_017404025.1 Clostridia bacterium | reverse complement strand
TGTGAATTCTTAGTAAAAATGTCCCAATTTTAAATTTCAATTCTTAGTAAAAATGTCCCATTTTTTTATTGGTATTTTTATTGAATTCTTAATGAAAATGTCCTTTTTTATTCACGTTAATTCTTAGTGAAAATGTCCCATAAAAAGTGGGACATTTTTATCTTATTTTTTATTAAAAAATTTCTTCATATCTCTTCTCCATGGGTGATTCTCAGGTGGAATATATTTTGATTTAGGAAGTTCCTCTAAATTCTTAGTTTCCTCCGTCTTTATTATCTTGGGCCTTTGAATTAATTCATGTAATCGATAATAATTATTTTCTATTTTACACCAATATGTGCTGTCATAAGCAATTATAACTAAACATTCTGTCTTATGCTTATATGTTACTATTTCACCTGTTTCAACATCTATTGGAATATAATATTTCCCTTTGTAGCTTATTGATGAAGCATTGTCTATTATTCTAGTATATTTCTCTGATATTATTAAATTTAAATCTTCATCTGAATAATCATTCTTTCTCATCATTGAATTATCTAGATTTATATCATATGAGAATTTTTTATTCATTTTTGGAATAAATATCTCATTTAAGTATTTATTGGCACTATCTATATCAATTATATTCTCATGCCTTAATTCTGCTATAAGTCTATTTTTAAATGTTTTATTTTCTCGTTCTACATTTGCTTTAGATACAGCATTACTTGATGTATCTAATATTATGTCTAATTGTTCACATATCTTTTCAAATTGTGTTGTATTTAATTTTTTCTTACTATTTCTGTTCGTAGAAAAAGTACTTCTATTGTCTGTTTTGATTTTATATGGAATTCCATAATTTATTATAATATGATAAAGTACAATAAAATAGCCTCTTGTTATTTCTTCATATTCAAACCAACCAAATAATACTTTTTTTGTTGCTTTATCAACAGCTAAATGCAAAGCAGATGCAACATTTCCAAACCATATTTTAAAACATGCATCCATTTGGACTTCTTGACCAAATGCTAGTAAATTACATGAGCGCCTTATATAAGCTCTTTCCTGTTCTATTTTTCTTGTTTTAAATAATTCAATCTTGCTTTCAATTAAATCATCTGATTTTAAATTTTCATTCATTTGCGCTATTGTATTTTGCATCTTTTCATTGTATAATTTAATTGTTTTCTTGTGAGCAATAGGAGAAATTATATCATCTTCCAAGAAAGCTTTGCACATAACTGGATATGATATATCATAGGTATCTTCTATTTCTTCATAAAAGGCCTCAAAATTATAGTCGTAGAATTCCTTTAAATATAATTCTTCAATTTCTTTTATAAGCTTGAGGTCTTTTTTATTTTTATTTGATTTTCCACGGTTTTTGTGAACAAAACCTTCCTTTCCTTCATTTGTAAATACTTTGATAAGCCTATTAATTTGTTTTCTTCCTAAATTTAATTTCTTTTCTGCCTCATTTTTTGTAATTTCATTATTGACTACTTTTTCAATAATTTCATACTTTTTTTGCTCATTTTTACTTAGTTCCATTTTTTTATACCTCTCTTTCTATGTCTATAGACACAGAAAAATGATATATTAAAAATGGGACATTTTCACTAAGAATTAAGTAAAAATTTGATGAGACATTTTTACTAAGAATTCTATTTTTATTTTTAAATTTTTAATGAGACATTTTCACTGAGAATTCAAAG
>JAFRDD010000054.1 GCA_017404025.1 Clostridia bacterium | reverse complement strand
GGGACATTTTCACTAAGAATTAACGTGAATAAAAAAGGACATTTTCATTAAGAATTCAATAAAAATACCAATAAAAAAATGGGACATTTTTACTAAGAATTGAAATTTAAAATTGGGACATTTTTACTAAGAATTCACATAAAAATATACTTTTTTGCCAAAAACCCTTGACAAATCAATAAAAATAGTGTAAAGTATATTAGCATTACAAAATAAAGAGGTAGTAATTATGGAGAAAAAAGTTGAAATAAGTATGTTGTGTCAAATTTATGGCAAACTTTTAACTGAAAAACAATATAATATTATTGATGATTACTATAATAATGATTATACTCTATCAGAAATAGCTGAAAATAATGATATTACTAGACAAGCTGTTAGAGATATTATCAAGAAGGGGGAGAAAAAACTTTTCGAATACGAAGAAAAGTTGCTTTTTATGAAAAGGACGTTAAATCAAGAAGAGAAAATAGCTCAAGTTTTATCAGAATTAACTAAAATTGAAGAAAAATCATCTGATAAGCAAGTAGCAAAAATCTTGGATTGTATAAAAAAAGAATTAAATTGTTTAGTTTAAAAACAAGAATGGAGGAACAATATGGCTTTTGAAGGATTATCTTCTAGATTGCAAGAAATAACAAGAAAGATAAAAGGAAAAGCAAGAATTACAGAGTCAGACTTAAAAGAAATGCTAAGAGAAGTTAAACTTGCATTATTAGAAGCTGATGTTAACTATAAAATAGTTAAAGAATTTATAGCCACCATTCAAGAAAAAGCTTTAGGGCAAGATGTATTAAAATCACTTACACCTGGTCAACAGGTTATAAAAATTGTTAAAGATGAAATGGTAGAGTTATTAGGAGGCACAGAAAGTAAAATTAATTTTACACCAAATCCTCCAACAATAATAATGCTAGTAGGTTTACAAGGTTCTGGTAAAACAACAACAGCAGGAAAGCTTGCAAATTATTTAAGAAAACAGGGTAAAAATCCATTATTAGTTGCATGTGATGTGTATAGACCTGCAGCTATAAAACAATTACAAGTTGTTGGAAAACAACTTAATATACCAGTTTTTGCAAATGAAGAAACAAAAGATGTTGTAAAAATAAGCAAACAAGCAATAAGTACAGCAATTTCAAAACTTAATGATGTAGTTATTTTAGATACAGCAGGTAGATTACATATTGATGAAGCATTAATGGAAGAATTAAAAAGCCTAAAAGCAAATGTAAAACCACATGAAATACTTTTAGTTGTAGATGCAATGACAGGACAGGATGCAGTAAATGTAGCACAAAGTTTTAATGATGCACTTGGAATTGATGGAGTAGTTTTAACAAAATTAGATGGTGACACTCGTGGTGGTGCAGCACTTTCTGTTAAAAAAGTCACAGGAAAACCCATAAAGTTTGCTGCAACTGGTGAAAAAATGAGTGATTTAGAGGTATTCCATCCAGATAGAATGACATCAAGAATTTTAGGAATGGGAGATATTCTATCTGTAATAGAAAAAGCAGAGGAAACATTTGATCTAGAGCAAGCAGAAGCATTAGAAAAGAAAATGAGAAAAAATGAATTTGACTTAGATGACTATTTAACACAATTGCGCCAAGTAAAAAAAATGGGGTCATTTTCTTCATTATTAAAACTAATACCTGGAATGAATCAAATAAAAGACTTAAAAGTTGATGACAAAGAATTTGTCAAGATAGAAGCTATTATATGTTCAATGACAAAAGCTGAAAAGCGTAATGTGAAATTATTAAATGCAAGTAGAAGACAACGTATAGCAAATGGAAGTGGAACATCTGTACAAGATATTAATAAATTTATAAAATCTTTCGAAATGACGCAAAAAATGATGAAACAAATGCAAAGTAATAAAGGTGGAATGAAAAAATTAATGAACAGTATAGATAAAGATGCATTAAAAGACTTAAAGTTTTAATTATAATTAGTTATTAAATTTTTAAATTTATATATATAAGAATTTTTTAGGAGGTGAATTAAATGGTAAAAATAAGATTACAAAGAGAGGGAAAGAAAAAAGCACCTTTCTATCATATAGTAGTTGCTGATTCTAAATCTCCAAGAGATGGAAAAATAATCGAACAAATAGGAACATATGACCCAATGACAAATCCAGCTACAATCGTTTTAGATAATGCAAAAGTTGAACAATGGATAAAAAACGGAGCTAAACCAACAGATACAGTTAAAGCTTTAATAGAAAAAGCAAAATAAGGAGGGAAGCTTTAAATGAAAGAAATATTAAAAACAATTATTTTAAATTTAGTTGATGATAAAGAAGCTGTTGAAATAAAAGAAGAAAATAGCGAAAAATCAGTTATATTTGAAGTAAAAGTTGCAGAAAGTGATATGGGCAAAATAATAGGAAGACAAGGAAGAGTAGCTAGCTCTATAAGAACAGTTATGAAATCAATAGCTGGAAAAGAAAATAAAAAGGTTACAATAGAATTTATTGGATAATTGAGGTAAAAAATGATTATGCAAGAATTAGAAATTGGTCAAATTGTTAATACATTTGGAATAAAAGGAATTGTAAAAGTAGTACCATTTACAGATGATATTACACGATTTGATAATCTTAAAAAAGTATATATCAAAACGAAAAGTGCAAAGAAAGAATATGAAATAGAAGAAGTAAAATATCATAAAAATATGGTTCTAATAAAATTAAAAGGAATAGAAAATCCAGAAGAAGCAGCAAATTTAAAAAATGCATATCTTTTAATTGATAGAAAAGATGCTGTTCCATTACCTAAAAATAGCTATTATATAGTTGATTTATTAGGATTAGAAGTATATTCAGATGAAAATGTTTTACTAGGTATTTTAGATGATATTTATAATACTGGAAGTAATGATATATATGTTGTGAAAGATAAAAATGGAAAGCAAATATTGTTACCTGCTATATCTGAAGTTATAAAAAATATCGATATAGAAAATAAGAAAATAACAGTACATCTTTTAAATGGATTGATATAAGAGGAGAATTAAATGAAATTTGATGTTTTAACACTTTTTCCAGAAATGTTTGAAGCATTAAAACAAAGCATAATTGGAAAAGCTCAAGAAAAAAATCTAATTGATATAAATGTTGTAAATATTAGAGATTTTTCAAAAAATAAACATAAAAAAGCAGATGATACTCCATATGGTGGTGGAGCTGGAATGGTGATTATGCCAGATATTGTGTATGATTGCTATAATTCAGTAAAAAAGGAAGATAGTAAAGTGATTTACTTATCACCACAAGGAAAAGTATTAACACAAAAAAAAGTGGAGGAATTATCAAAGCAAAAACATTTAATATTACTTTGTGGCCATTATGAAGGTATAGATCAAAGAGTGTTAGATAAAATAGTAGATGAAGAAATTTCAATAGGTGATTATGTGCTAACTGGTGGTGAAATTCCAGCAATGGTATTAATTGATAGTGTTAGTCGATATGTAAAAGGCGTTTTGAAGGAAGAATCTACGAAGGAAGAATCTTTTTCAAATGGACTTTTAGAATATCCACAATACACTAAACCAGAAATTTTTGAGAATACTAAAGTTCCAGATGTTTTACTTTCAGGACATCATGAAAATATAAACAAATGGAGAAAAAAAGAAGCTATGAGAAATACATATTTAAAAAGGCCAGATCTTTTAAAAGAATACAATTTATCGAAAGAAGAAAAAAGATATTTAGAAGAAATAAAAAATGAAGTGCAAAAATAAGTGCACCGCTCAAAATTAAGAAGGAGGTAAATTCTAAATGGATATTATAAAATCAATTGAACATGAACAATTAAAAAGTAAAATTCCAGAATTAAAAGTTGGTAATACAGTTAGAGTTCATGTTAGAATTAAAGAAGGAAATAAAGAAAGAATCCAAGTATTCGAAGGAATAATTATTAAAGTACAAGGTGGAGGAGTTAATAAAACATTTACAGTAAGAAGAATTTCTTACGGAGTTGGTGTAGAAAAAACATTTTTAGTACATTCTCCATTAGTAGAAAAAGTTGAATTAGTAAGAGTAGGTAAAGCAAGAAGAGCTAAATTATACTACTTAAGAGATAGAGTTGGTAAAGCTGCTAAAACTAAAGAAAGAATAGGAGCTAGAATTGAAGATAAAGAAATTACAGTTAAAGAAGACTTAGTAGAAGAACCAGAAGTAGAAGAAGCTCCAGTAGCTGAAGAAGTAAAACCAGTTGCAGAAGAAACTGCCCAAGCTCCAGCTAAAGAAGAAAAGAAAGAAGAACCAAAAGCTGAATAATTATCGAGATTTTTTTCGAGAATTTTTTCAAGAGTTTTTTCAAGAGGGACGGTCCTTTTTGAAAAAATGCCAAAATAAAGATAAGCCCAAGAGTTTTATAAATACTCTTGGGTTATTTTAAATAGGCTATATTTAGTCTAAAGTCGAATATTGTCGAACGATTTTATGTTGCGAAAATTAAATTTTTGTGTTATTATATATAAAGATTATAATCAAAAAGCTTAAGCTTTAAATTCAATTAAATTAAAGTCTTGTTTTATTTTATTAAAAAATGTTTTATCCAAAATTATCTAAAAGAAGAATAATGAAAAAATAAATGTAGATATTAGAAACAATCTATGTTATAATAGGAGGTGAATTAATGCCAATAATATCAAATTTTTATGGAATTTTAATAAAGATGTATTTTCAACAATCAGAACATAATCCACCACATATACATGCTTTATATGGTGAGTATATGGGAGTAATAAGTATAAAAACAGGAAAAATTATAGAAGGAGATTTACCTTCAAGAGCCTTAAAATTAGTTCAAGAATGGCTAAATATACATAGAAATGAAGTTTTAAAAATATGGAATACACAAAATTTTAAAAAAATTCCACCTTTGGCATAGGAGGTGAAAAGATGTTTCATAAAGTAAAATCTGTAAAAGCTATTAGCAAATATGTATTAAAAGTAACATTTCAAAATAATATAATTAAGTATTATGATGTTAGTATACTTTTTAATAAATGGAAAGCATTTGAAAATCTTAAAGAAATTGAAGGTCTTTTTGAAATGGTGAAAGTAGATCAAGGAGGTTATGGAATAATTTGGAACGATGAGATAGATTTAGGATGTGAAGAGTTATGGAAGAATGGAGTTGATAAAGCAAAATAAAGATAAACCCAAGAGTTATGAATACTCTTGGGTTATTTTAATTTAAAGCCTTTTTGGCTTGAACTTTTTTAGAATGTTTTGATTTAATTTCATAATAAGATTCACTTAAAGCACAGTATTTATCAACTAATGTTAAAATAAAAGTTTCTTTATATCTAGGTATAGCAATAGTTAAAGGCCACATATGTTTTATTATCATATCTTTTTGAATATCATTAATTTCCATTATTTTACAAGCATTTTCATAAGAAGTCTTGCCATGAGTAAAAGCATGCAACCCTTTTCTATCAGGTTGTCTTTCACGCCAATTGTATAAAAATAAATCATGAACCATTGCAGCTCTTGCGCTTGACACATAATCTAATTTGTGTTTTTTACAAATTTTATAGCAGAAATAAGAAGCTTCTAAGCAATGATCAAAACAAGAAGTTTCATAATGTTGTCTGAAATTTTTCATTTTTAAAACAGTTTCATTATGTAGTAGATCATCTATTATTTTTATAAATTCTTCATCATTATATATTTTTTTTAATAAATCTTCCATTAAGGACCTCTCCTAAAAAATATTATACACAGATTTATTATAACACATTTTTTTAAAATATTGCAATAATAATATTTTTTATATATAATGGAAATGATAAATTTGGAGGAAGAGATATGAATAAAAAAATTATATTAGGAACAAATAATCAAAACAAAGTAAGAGAATATAAGGCAATATTAAATAAATATGGATTTGATGTAATTTCTTTGAAAGATGCAGGAATTAACTTAGAAGTAGAAGAAACAGGAACTACATTTTTAGAAAATGCAATTTTAAAAGCAAAAGCAATACATGATATTGTAAAAGCACCTGTAATAGGAGAAGATGGAGGAATAGAAATAGACTTTTTAGGAGGAAAACCAGGAGTTTATTCACATAGATTTTTACGGAGAAGATACGCCAAATGTTGAAAAATGCGAAAAAATTTTAGAAATGATGGAAAAAGCAAAAGAGGAAGAAAGAACAGCAAGATTTAAATGTGTAATTTGTTATATAGACGAAGAAGGAAAAGTAAATACATTTGAAGGAGTATGCGAAGGTAAAATTAGCCATGAAATAAGAGCTGATAACGGATTTTGTTATGATTTAATATTTATGTATGGAGACAAAACATTTGCAGAGATGTCTGGAGAAGAAAAAGATAAAGTAAGTCATAGAAGAAGAGCAATAGATAAATTAGTTGAAAGTTTTCAATAAATTTTTAAGAGATTTTCAACAGGGACGGTTCTCAATTCAAAAATTTTCAACAGGGACGGTCCTTTTTGAAAAAAATTAGAGAGGTAGAAGATATGGAAGAAAAAATGAATATAGAAAATGGAGTCTTAAAAAGTATAAATCCTGAGGTAGTAAAAGAAAACGGAGGAGTAATAATAATTCCAGACATTGTTACAGAAATACAAAGTTTAACTACTGCTAGTGATATGATTAATAGTCGTTTTTCATTAGGAGATTTTGATGAAGTAGAAGAAGACGATTTTGTAAAAAATATAAAAGAGATAATTATTCCAGAAGGCGTGACTAAAATAGGAGCATCTGCATTTAGTGGATTAAGCGGTCTAGAAAAAATAGAAATTAAAGGAGAATCAAAATTAGAGAATATTGGCCCAAATGCATTTAGGGATTGTGCAGCATTAGAGAGTATAACAATTCCAGAAAGTGTAAAATATATAGGAGTAGATGCATTTAGAGGGTGTTCTAAATTAAAAAACTTAACATTTCCAAAAGATTCAGCAGTTGAAATAAGTGATAAATCATTTGAAGGATGTACAAGTTTAGAAGAATTGCATTTTTTAGGAAAGGCAATAGAGTTTGAAGGATATGAAAATGTAGAATATAATCATGTGGCTCCAGAAAGAGATATAACTGAAATGGGTCATGAAATATATAATTATATGAGTAATAATTATAAAAATCATTTAAAATCAATAACCATCCCACAAGGAGTGACGAGTATAGGATCTAGAGCATTTCAGAGTTGTACAAGATTAAAAGAAATAGAAATTCCAGAAGGGGTAAAGAGTATAGGAGATTTTGCATTTCATGATTGTAAAGGATTAACCAAAATAGAAATCCCAGAAGGAGTAGAGAGTATAGGACATGGAGCATTTGCTGGATGCAAAGGATTAGCCAAAATAGAAATTCCCCAAGGAGTAATGAGAATAGAAGAAATAGCATTTGTTGATTGTAAAGGATTAACCCAAATAGAAATTCCAGAAGGAGTAATAAAAATAGGAGAAAGAACATTTGAGGGATGCAAAGGATTAACAGAAATAAAAATTCCCAAAGGAGTAACGAGTATAGGAATAAAGGCATTTA
The DNA here is from genome assembly GCA_017404025.1 of Clostridia bacterium. Taxonomy (GTDB): domain Bacteria; phylum Bacillota; class Clostridia; order TANB77; family CAG-508; genus CAG-269. The sequence goes on along the minus strand of JAFRDD010000054.1, from coordinate 23,587 downwards.
GTGAATGTACAGGATTAAAAGAAATAGAAATTCCAGAAGGGGTAACAGAAATAGGAGATTCAGCGTTTTTTGAATGCTCTAGTTTAGCAGAAGTAAAAATTCCCAAAGGAGTAACGAGAATAGAAGATAATACATTTTATGATTGTAAAGGATTAACCCAAATAGAAATTTCAGAAGGAGTAGAAAGTATAGGAGATTCTGCGTTTTATAAATGCTATAACTTAACAGAAGTAAAAATTCCCAAAGGAGTAACGAGAATAGGAGATAATGCATTTTGGAACTGTAGAGGATTAGCAGAAATAGAAATTCCAGAAGGAGTAAAGAGTATAGGAGATTCTGCGTTTTATAAATGCTATAGCTTAACAGAAGTAAAAATTCCAAAAGGAGTAACGAAAATAGGAGATAATACATTTTATGATTGTAAAGGATTAACCCAAATAGAAATTTCAGAAGGAGTAGAAAGTATAGGAGCAGAGGCATTTGGAAGATGCAAAAGCTTAACAAAAATAGAGATCCCAGAAGGAGTAACGAGAATAGGTTGTTGTACATTTTGTGGCTGTAAAAGCTTAACAGAAATAAGAATTCCAGAAGGGTTAAAAAGTATAGGATTTGGTATGTTTTGGGATTGCAACAGATTAACCAAAATAAAAATTCCTAAAGGTTCTCAATTATTAGAAAATATAGATTTAGATGGTTGTCCAGCAGAAATCATAGAATATGACCCATCAGAAGAAATTGAGAAAGAAGATAATGTAAAAAACAAAACTTATAATATAACAGAAGAAGAAATTGAGAAGTCAACAAAAGAAATATCACCAGAAGTAAAAGAAAAAGCAAAAGCACAAGTAGAAAAAGATATAAAAGCACAAGAATTAACCAAAGAAGAGAAAGAGGAGGAAGAAATAAATGGAAAATAAATATCCAAAAGCATATAAAGAAGTAATTGAAATATTAAAATATGTACCTAAAGAAAGTGTAGATAAAATACCACAAGAAATGCTTGAAATGTTTAAAGCAAAAATGGATGTAAATTATGACTTTAAAATAGACACAAATAAAGAATTTGAAGAACAGATATTGCTAGAAGAAACAAAAGCAATATTAGCAAATATTTTTAGAGATTATTGGGCAACGCCAAGTCAAAGAAAAGAAATAGAAGCTAAAGACAGATATGAAATGCAAAAAATAGAAGAAGAAAAGATGAAAAAATACAATATAGATGTATTTAATCAAAAGAATAATAGTAAAAAAATAGAAGAAGAAAAAGAAGAATTACCAGCAGAAGTGAATAAAGAAAAATTCTTTGATAAAATAATAAACTTTTTTAAAAGAATATTTAATATTTAAAAATTATTTTAATATATATTTCTTAGGGTGATATATATGAAAAAAATAATTTTCAAAGGTGTAGCAACAGCTATAGTTACACCATTTAAAGAAAATAATGTTAATGTAGAAGAATTTAAAAGATTATTAGAGTTTCAAATTTCTAATAATATAGATGCAATTGTAGTTTGTGGAACTACAGGAGAAGCATCAACAATGACTTTACAGGAAAAAATAGATACAATAAAAACAAGTATTGAAATATGCAAAGGAAAAATACCTGTTATAGCTGGAACAGGTTCAAATAACACAAAACAAGCAATAGAAATGTCGAAAATTGCTGAAAATTTAGGAGTAGATGCAATTTTAGTAGTTACACCATATTATAATAAAACTACACAATTACGGTTTAATAGAACATTATAAAGCAATTGCATCTTCTGTAAAAATACCTATTATTTTATATAATGTACCTAGTAGAACAGGAGTAAATATAGAGCCTAAAACATGTTTAGAACTTTCAAAAATTGAGAATATTGTAGCAATTAAAGAAGCAAGTGGAAATATTTCGCAAGTAGCTGAAATAGCATCACTTTGTAAAAATAATTTGCATATATATTCAGGAAATGATGATCAAATAGTTCCTATTATGTCACTAGGTGGAATTGGAGTTATATCAGTATTATCAAATATTTTGCCTGAATATACACACAATATAGTTTATGAATATTTAAATGGAAATGTAGATAATTCAAAAGTATTGCAATTAAAAGCTATTCCATTAATAAAAGCTTTATTTTCTGAAGTAAATCCAATTCCTATAAAAGAAGCTCTAAATATAATTGGCTTTGATTGTGGAAATCCAAGGTTACCACTTATAAAAATAAGTGAAAATAAAAAAATGATACTTGAAAAAGAGATAAAAAATATGAAATAAAAATATAAAAAAATTGCCAAAAGAACCGTCCCTTTGGCAATTTTTTTCATTTACCCCTTTAAAAAAAATAAAAAATGTTATACAATATAAAACAAGAAAAATAATATTAAGGAGAGGAATATGAATAAAAAATGGCAACTATATGAAGAAGATGAAGAAAAAATAAAAAAAATACAAGAAAAATACAATGTAAATAAATTGATAGCAACGGTTCTTGCAAATAGAAAAATTGAAGAAGAACAAATAAAAACATTTTTAGAACCAACAAGAGCAGATTTTCATAATCCATATGAAATGCCAGACATGGAAATAGCTGTAAATAGAATAATAGAAGCAATGGATAACAAGGAAAAAATTATTATTTTTGGCGATTATGATGTTGATGGAATTACAAGTATTACAGTATTAAAAAGCTTTTTAGAAGAAAGAGGAATGGATGTTAGTGAGTATATTCCAGACAGATTAAATGAAGGATATGGTTTAAATAAAGAAGCAATAAAAAAGATATATGATGATGGATATAGATTAATGATAACTGTAGATTGTGGAATATCTGGAATAGAAGAAATTGATTATGCGAACTCTTTAGGAATGGAAACAATTATAACAGACCACCATGAAGCAGGAGAGATATTGCCAAGAGCAATTGCAGTTGTAGATTGCAAAAGAAAAGATAATAAATATCCGTTTAGAGAATTAGCAGGGGTAGGTGTAGCATTTAAATTAGCGCAAGCAATATCAATGAAATTAGGATTGAATGAAAAAGAATATCTAAAGTATTTAGATATTGTATGTGTAGGAACAGTTTCAGATATAGTTCCATTAGTTGATGAAAACAGAGTAATAACAAAATTAGGATTAATGCTTGTAAATCAAACAAATAACTTAGGACTAAAATCTATTTTGAATTCATCTGGATATAAAAACATAGATTCAACAGCAATTTCATTTGGCGTTGCGCCAAGAATAAATGCGTGTGGAAGAATGGGACATAGCGAAAAAGCATTACAACTATTTTTATCAAAGAATTATAATGAAGTTCAAAAACTAACAAATGAATTAAATCAATATAATAAAACAAGGCAAGATATTGAAAAACGCATATTTCAAAATGCTTCAGAACAAATTGAAAAAAATAAATTATATGAGAATAATGCCATTATAGTAAAAGGAGAAAATTGGCATCATGGTGTAATTGGAATAGTTTCTTCAAAAATAACAGAAATGTATTTTAAACCAAGTATTTTATTGTGTGAAGAAGATGATTTAGCAAAAGGATCTGGTAGAAGTATACCTGGATTTGACCTACATGAAGCTTTGTTAAAGTGCAAAGATACTATAGAAAAATTCGGTGGGCATTCTATGGCTATAGGAATAACAATAAAAAATAGTAATTTTGAAAAATTTAAAGAAGAGTTTGAAAATATTGCAAAAGAGTCCAATATAAGTGATATTGTGCCTATAATAAATATAGATGCTAAAATTGATTTAGATGAAATAAATAAAGATATGGTAGAAAGCTTAAAAGTATTAGAACCATTTGGTGAAGGAAACAAAATGCCAATATTTTGTTTTAAAAATTTGAAAATAGATTCAATAAGAGCTCTTTCAGAAGGTAAACATTTAAAGTTAACACTAAAATATAATAATATTTTAATAAATGCAATTGGATTTAACTTAGGTGAATATGCAAACGATTATAGGATTGGAGATAAAATAGATATTGCAGGAACTTTAGAAATAAATTCATTTGGAGGAGTCGATAATATTCAAATTAATATTAAGGATATTATGAAATCAGTTTAAAGGAGAGGTAAGTATGCAAAATAAAGATGTAACAATTGAAGATATAATTGCAAGAAGAAAAGAAATGTCACGAAAAGTAGATTCAAAATTAATTATGAAAGCATACAATTTAGCTGAAAATAAACATCACGACCAGTATAGAAAATCAGGAGAAAGCTATATAATTCACCCATTAAATGTAGCATATATATTAGCTGATATAGGGTTAGATGATAGTACAATTTGTGCTGCACTATTGCATGATGTAGTTGAAGATACAGATGTTACTGATAGAGATTTAAGAGAAGAATTTGGTGACGAAATAGCAGATATGGTGGCAGGTGTAACAAAATTAAGTGAAGTTAACTTTAGTACAATTGAAGAACAACAAGTAGAAGACTATAGAAAAATGTTTCTTGCAATGGGAAAAGATATAAGAGTAATAATTTTAAAATTAGCAGATAGACTTCACAATATGAGAACATTAAAACATTTAAGTAGAGAAAGGCAAATTGCAAATGCAAAAGAAACAATGGAATTATATGCTCCGCTTGCAAACAGACTAGGACTATATTCTTTAAAATGGGAATTAGAAGATTTAGCTTTTAAATATTTATATCCAGATGAATATCATGAATTAGTAGAAGGAATTGACAAAAAAAGAGATGAAAGACTACAATTCATAGAAAAAATAATGGAAGATATTAGAAAAGAATTAAGAAAACAAAATATAAAAGCTGAAGTAACAGGAAGAGCAAAGCATTTATACAGTATATATCGAAAGATGAAAAGAGACAACAAGAATCTAGACGAGATATATGATCTATTTGCTTTAAGAATTCTTGTTAACTCAGTAAAAGATTGTTATACAGCCTTAGGTGTAGTTCATGAATTATATAGTCCAATGCCAGGAAGATTTAAAGATTATATAGCAGTACCAAAACCTAATATGTACCAATCAATTCATACAACACTTCTTGGAGATAAAGGAACACCATTTGAGGTACAAATACGTACATGGGAAATGCATAGAATTGCAGAATATGGTATTGCTGCACATTGGGCATATAAAGAAGCAAGTTATTTAGGAAAAAAACAATCAGTAAAAGTTGGAGAAGACAAATTAGCATGGCTAAGAGAAACTCTTGAATGGCAAAAGGATATGCAAGATCCACAAGAATTTTTAGATACATTAAAAACAGAATTATTTGAAGATGAAGTATATGTATTTACACCCAAAGGACTTATAAAAGTATTACCAATGGGAGCAACTCCAATAGATTTTGCATATAGTATTCATGAAGAAATAGGACATTCTATGACAGGATGTAAAATAAATAGTAAGATGATGCCAATAATTACCCCATTACATAGTGGAGATATAGTAGAAATAATAACATCAGACAATTCTAAAGGCCCAAGTATGGATTGGCTTAAATTTGTAAAAAGTACTAAAGCCAAAAATAAAATACAAGGTTGGTTTAAGAAAGCTCAAAAGAGTGAAAATATAGAAAAAGGAAAAGAATTAATAGAAAAAGAATTAAAGAAAATTGGAGTTTCATATGCAGATATATTTAAGCCAGAATATATTGAGCCAGCCTTAGAAAGATATAAATATAAAAATATAGACGAAATGTATGCTGCAATAGGATTTGGTGCTAATTCACCTGTTAAAATAATATCAAGAATTCTTCAAGAATATAGAAAAGAGCATAACGAAGAAAACATAGAGCAAAAAATATTAGAATTATCAAAACCAAGAACTAAACCAAAAACATCTGGTTCAGGAGTAATTGTAAAAGGGATAGACAATTGCTTAGTTAAACTTTCAAAATGTTGTAATCCACTGCCTGGAGATGAAATAGTAGGTTATATAACGAAAGGAAGAGGAGTTTCTGTACATAGAAAAGATTGCATTAATGTAAATGATTTATTATCAGAAGAAAATAGAATGATAGATGTTAAGTGGTATGAAGAATCTAAAGATATGTATAATGTAAATATAGAAGTATTTGCAAATGACAGAAATGGATTATTGATGGATATATTAAATGTTATAAAAGATTCAAAGGCGCATTTAATGGGAGTTTCAACAAAAACAACAAAAGAAAAAATAGCAATAATGGGAGTAAATATCGAAATAGACAATATAGAAGAATTAAACAAAATAATAAAATCAATCAAAAAGGTTGAAAGTGTATTTGAAGTAAAAAGGTAAAGGAAGCGAAAATATGATATTAAAAGAACTGAAGATAGAGGTTATGGAAGGTCATAAAACTAATTGTTATATTATATTTGATGAAAATAGCAAAGAAACAATGGTAATAGATCCAGCTGGAGATGTAGACAGAATTGAAGAAATGATAAAAATTCTTAAAGGAAACTTAAAATACATTTATTTAACTCATTGTCATGGAGATCATATATGTGGAGTTACAGAGTTAAAAAAAAGATGTGGAGGAAAAATATTAATTCATAGAGAAGATGCTAAAGGACTAAATGATATAAATATAAATTTATTATGGTATGTAGGTCTTCCAAAAATAGAATTAGAAGCTGATTCAAGAATAGATGATGGTGATTTACTTCATTTAGGTGAAATGGAATTAAGAGTTATTCATACACCAGGTCACACAAAAGGAGGAACATGTTTATATTTAGAAAAAGAAAAATGTATATTTACAGGAGACACTTTATTTAGAGGTACTTGGGGAAGAGCAGATACTCCAACAGGAAATTTGGAAGAAATAATGGATTCTATAACAAAAAGATTATTAGTGTTACCAGATGAAACTATTTGTTATCCAGGACATGGAAAATCAACAATGATAAGAGATGAAAAACCTATTTACTTAGAACTAAAACCTAGATTAATTTAAAAAAATTGAAAGGATGATAAAAATGGCAAAAACAGAGCCAAGAACACTTGCAGGCTTTATGGAATTATTACCAAACGAACAAATATTATTTGAACAAATGAAACAAATAATAGAAAATACATATAAAAAATTCGGATTTTTACCAATAGACACACCAATAGTAGAACTTTCAGAAGTTTTACTTGCTAAAGCTGGAGGAGAAACAGAAAAACAAATATATAGATTTGAAAAAGGAGATACAGATTTATCTTTAAGATTTGACTTAACAGTTCCTCTTGCAAAATATGTAGCAAAAAATTATGGGAATTTAAGTTTTCCATTTAGAAGATATCAAATTGGTAAAGTATATAGAGGCGAAAGAATGCAAAAAGGAAGATTTCGCGAATTTTATCAATGTGATATAGATATAATTGGAGATGAAAAATTAAGTTTAATAAATGATGCAGAGCTTCCAAGCGTTATCTATACAATTTTTAAAGAGTTTGGGTTTGATAATTTTACTATTAGAATTAATAATAGAAAACTACTAAATGGATTATTTTCTGAAATAGGTCAAAAAGATAATGCTACAGAGATTTTAAGAATTATAGATAAAATAGATAAAATAGGTAAAGAAGCGGTTATAGAAGAATTGAAAAAAATGGAAATTTCAAAAGATGCAATAGAGAAAATAATAAGCTTCATTGAAATAGCTGGAACAAGTGATGAAAAGTTACAAAAATTGGAAGAATTACAAATCCAAAATGATGAATTTAAATTAGGTCTATATGAATTAAATGAAGTAGTAAAATATATGAGATTATTTGGAATTCCAGAGCATAATTTTAATGTTGATTTAACTATTGCGAGAGGATTAGATTACTATACAGGAACAGTTTATGAAACATTTTTAAATGATTATAGAGAACTTGGAAGTGTATGTTCAGGTGGAAGATACGAAAATTTAGCTGGATATTATACAGACAAAAAATTGCCAGGTGTTGGTGTTTCAATTGGATTAACACGTTTATTTTATAAATTGAATGAATTAAACTTAATAAAAGCAAATAAAAAATCTGTATCAGATGTTCTAATTATACCGATGTGCGAAGATTTATCTAAACCAATAGAACTTGCAACAAAATTAAGAAGTGAAGGAATTAATACAGAAATTTATTTAAATGATAAAAAATTAAAAGCCAAATTTAAGTATGCAGATAAACTTGAAATTCCTAAAGTTATTATAATTGGTGAAGATGAATTAAAAGAAAATAAAGTTAAAATAAAAAACATGAAAACTGGCGAAGAAGAATTGGTAGATTTTGATGAAAAAATACATATTAAATTATGATTTGTGGAGGATATTAAATGAAAAAGGTATTAATATATGGAGCAATATGTATTAGTGTTATAGTAATAATTGTTTTAGCAATAAATTTATATGTTAGAATATCTACTAGTAAACAAATTATAGAAGAAAATAATTATAAAGAAGTATCAAATGTTGATTGCATAATTATCTTAGGAGCTGGAATATGGGGAGATAAACCTAGTCCAATGCTAGAAGATAGATTATTAGAAGGAATAAAATTATATCAAAATAATGTATCAGATAAAATAATAATGAGTGGGGACCATGGAAAAAAAGATTATGATGAAGTTAATATAATGAAAAAATATGCAATTGAAAAGGGTGTACCATCAGAAAATATTTTTATGGATCATGCAGGATTTTCCACATATGAAAGTATATATAGAGCAAAAGATATTTTTGAAGCAAAGAAAATAGTAATAGTAACTCAAAGATATCACTTATATAGGGCTTTATATATTGCAAATCAATTAGGAATTGAAGCTTATGGAGTAGGTGCAGATCCAAGACAATATGTAGGGGCAACACACAGAGAAATAAGAGAAATATTTGCAAGAGATAAAGATTTAATAAAATGTATATTTAAACCAAAACCTACTTATTTAGGAGATACAATTCCTGTAAGTGGGAATGGAGATAGTACAAATGATGATAAACAAGATATTTAATGAATAATTTATAGTATTAACAATAAAAAATCCCCTTAAAGTATACATATATTTAAATTTGTGACTATTTTAAGGGGAAGATTTATTTAATTATTCTAATTATTATTTATATAATAATGTGATTTTATTACCATTTTTCTTAATAATACCATCATCTTTTAAAAGTTTCATTTCACGCATCATAGCGCTCCTGTCAACACTTAAATAATCTGCTAAATAAGTAAGAGAAAAAGAAAGAGTAATAGTTTTGCTAAAATTTCTTATAGATAAAATTTCAAAATATCCAAGTAATTTATCACGAATAGAACGCTTAGTTAGTAATTCTATTCTAGTATTTAAATCTATTACTTTACTTAAAATAATTTCTGGTAAATTAGAAACTAAAGTTTCATGAAATTTGCAAGAAGATTTGCATTTGCTTTTAATGTCATCATAAATAAAGAACAATACTTTGGAGTTTTCACAAGATTCAACAAATAATTCATTATTTGTACTTATGGTATAAAAGATTTCTCCAAAAACATCATTTTTTGAAAATCGTTCTATTATCGTTTTATTTCCATTATAATCATATCTTACTAGATCTGCATGACCTTCAAGCAAAATGCAAAATTGATTTCTTTTTTGAATGTAAGTTGTAATTACTTCAGATTTGCTAAAATTTTTTACTTGAACTTTAGAACAAGAACAGCTGAAGTCATTTATAAAATTCTCAATATTAAAATTTATGCTCATTTAAAATTACCTCTATTTTAGATTATATAATACAATAGTTGCAAAAGCAACAATATAATTAAAACTTTTTAAATAGGTTGAAAATTTTATATCTTTTAAATGTGCTACAGTGATAGGTTTTAATAAAAAACGATAAAAAATGCAAAGAAAAAAATGGTAAAAGTCTTTGACTTTTACCATTTTTTGTAGTATAATAAATATGGTTAGAAAATGAATAAAGTTATTAATTATTGACATAACTTTATAATATTTTTTTTGTAAATTTTTTATATGCAGAAAGGAGTGGCTTACATGTTTAATGTAGGAGATAAAATTGTATATCCAATGCATGGAGCTGGTACAATTGATTCAATAGAAGAAAAAAATATATTAGGAGAGAAACAATCTTACTATATTCTTAAAATGCCAGGAGAAGTAAAAGTTATGATACCAACAGCAAAGGCAGAAGAAGTAGGAGTAAGAAATATAATAAATAAAGATTCAGCAGATAAAGTATTTGGAATTTTATCACAAGATGAAACAGAAATGGAAAAAAATTGGAATAAACGTTATAGAGACAATATGGAAAAAATGAAAAGTGGCGACATATATGAAATTGCAGATGTAGTGAGAAATTTGAGCTTTAAGCAAAAAGAAAAAGGATTATCAACAGGTGAAAAGAAAATGTTAAATAATGCAAAACAAATTTTAGTAAGTGAACTTGTTTTAGCAGAACATGCAAGTCAAGAAGAAATAGAAGAAGAAGTAGAAACAAAAATTAATACATCATATAATACATTTAGAACAGAGGATATTATTAAAGAAAGTGTTGTTAAAAAATTTATACCATTTGACGCAACAGGAACATCAGAAAATTTATAATAATTAATATATATTGCGATGAAAAAGAAAAAATACAAAAAAATTTATTAATAGAGAATTGGTGATGGTGGAATACCAATAATAAAACTTGTATGGGGAGCTTTGGAGCAATGAAAATTAAGGTGCTTAAAATAGATAATATTTTAAGAATTAGGGTGGAAACGCGGAAAAGAACTTTCGTCCCTAGCTGTTAAGGCTAGTTATGGAAGTTCTTTTTGTTTTATAAATTAATATTTAAAGGAGGAATTTTTATGTTAAAATCAATGGACACACTAGTTGCTTTATGCAAAAACAGAGGATTTATTTATCCAGGATCAGAAATTTATGGAGGACTTGCAAATAGTTGGGATTACGGACCACTAGGTGTAGAAGTAAAAAATAATGTAAAAAAAGCTTGGACAAAAAAATTTATACATGAAAGAAAAAATGCTGTTGGATTGGATTCAGCAATTATAATGAATCCAGAAACTTGGGTTGCAACAGGACATTTATCAACTTTTACAGATCCACTTATAGATTGTAAAGCATGTAAAACAAGACATAGGGCAGATAAACTAATTGAAAATTGGGCTGCAGAAAATGGAAAAGATATATGTGCAGATGGAATGTCAAATGAAGACTTAATAAAATTTATAGATGAAAATAATATAAATTGTCCAAATTGCAATAAACATGATTTTACAGATATTAGACAATTTAACTTAATGTTTAAAACATTTCAAGGTGTAACAGAAGATTCTACATCTACAGTTTATTTAAGACCAGAAACATGTCAAGGAATTTTTGTGAATTTTAAAAATATAATGAGAACTTCAAGAAAGAAAGTACCAATGGCCATAGGTCAAATAGGAAAAGCATTTAGAAATGAAATTACACCAGGAAACTTTATATTTAGAATAAGAGAATTTGAACAAATGGAATATGAATTTTTCTGCAAACCTGGAACAGATATAGAATGGTTTGAGTATTGGGAAAAATATTGTAAAGATTTCTTATTAAGTTTAGGAATAAAAGAAGAAAATATAAGATACAGAAAACATGCTAAAGAAGAATTAGTGTTCTATAGCAAAGCTACAACAGATATTGAATTTCTATTCCCATTTGGATGGGGAGAATTATGGGGAATTGCAGATAGAACAGATTATGATTTAACAAGGCATCAAGAACATTCAAAACAAGATATGTCATATCTAGACCCAGAAACAAATGAAAAATATATTCCATTTGTAATTGAACCATCTGTTGGAGTAGATAGATTAACTTTAGCATTTTTATGCAATGCATATGAAGAGCAAGATTTAGGAGGAGGAGATTCAAGAGTAGTTTTACATTTACATCCAACAATAGCACCATATAAAGTTGCTGTTTTACCATTATCTAAAAAATTATCAGATAAGGCAGAAGAAGTGTATTCTAAATTATCAAAAAAATTTATGTGTGATTATGATGAAGCAGGAAGTATTGGAAAACGTTATAGAAGAGAAGATGAAATAGGTACGCCTTTCTGTGTAACAGTTGATTTTGATACATTAGAAGATGATACTGTTACTATAAGAGACAGAGATACAATGGAACAAATTAGAATAAAAATAGATGAATTAGAAGATTGGTTAAATGAAAAAATAGAGTTCTAATTTGACATAAAACTATTAAATAGTATAATATATAGTATGCAATATATTTTTCAGAAAGCAGGGAAATTCCTATGGGATTTCCTCGAAATGATGTTATAGGTTTATGCGAAGAAATCTATAGTAAGTTCGAAAAAATACAGATAGAAATGACTACATTGAAATTTTTTTGAATTACATGTTAAAAAGCCGGTGACTTGTTTTATTAAAGTCTCCGGCATTTTTCTTTTTAGGTTAATTATATAAGTTTCTTTCATATAAGTCATCTATAAAAACATCTTTTTCCTCAAAATTATCTACGAATCCAATTTTTACAGTATTATTATCATTATTTACTTCTTGAATCCAAACAGGTCTGTCCTCATAATAAATATCAATCTTTTCTTTATTATTTAAAATATTATTAATACGTTTTAAATCCATACTAAAAACCTCCTATAAGATATAACATTAATATAAGTATATCCATAAAAAGGAAAAATATAACAAAAGATTATTAAAAATTAGAGGCAGAATATTGACAAATATAGAAAAAACTTGTATAATCTTATAGTAACTTTAATATTGTAAAAAGAAATAGATATAAACATATATCTTATACAAGGAGGGAATTAAAATGGCACAACCAAAAAGAAGATGGTCTAAAGCAAGAACACATGCAAAAAGATCAACATGGAAAAAAGAAAAACCAACATTTTCAAGCTGTCCACGTTGTCATGAACCAATAATGCCTCATAGAGTATGTGGAAATTGTGGGTATTATGCTGGAAAAGAAATAATTGCAAAAAAAGAAAATGATTAATTGTAAAGTTGTTAAATAGTGTTTTGCTGTTTAGCAATTTTTTCTTTTTATAAGTAAAAAATTATCAAATTACTTGACAGTTTACAATAATAAAGATAAAATATAATAGGTAGGAAAAAATATATTAAATAAGAATTAATGCATAATATATATTTTATTCGAACATTGAAAATTAAATAAGAAAGAGGTGTTAGACTTATGAATATTCCAATAATAATAGCCGCTGTCTTAATCTCACTTGCAATAGGTATACCAATAGGTATGATAATTAGAAAAAAAATTGCAGAGTCTAAAATTCAAGGAGCAGAAGAAGAAGCTAAAAGAGTAGTTAATTTAGCTAAAATAGAAGCTGAGAATTTAAAAAAAGAAGAAATCTTCAAGGCTAAAGAAGAAATTATGAATAGTAGAAAAGAATTGGACCAGGAGATTAAAGAAAGAAGAGGCGAAGTACAAAGACAAGAAACAAGACTTATTCAAAAAGAAGAAAATTTGGAAAAACGTTCTGAAAATTTTGAAAAAAGAGAGCGAGAAATTGAAAAAGAATTGCAAGAAATTGAAAATCAAAAACAAGAAATTGAAAATCTAAAAAATGAAGAAATTGAAAAATTGCAAAAAATAGCCAATCTAAGTAAAGAAGATGCTAAACAAAAATTATTAGCAGAAGTTGAAAAAGATATAGTTGCAGAAAAAGCAGCTATAATTAGAGAAGAAGAACAAAAGGCAAAAGAAGAAGTAAACAGAAATGCTAAAGAAATGTTAAGTTATGCAATACAAAAATGTGCTGCAGACCATTCTCAAGAAACGACAGTATCAATAGTATCACTTCCAAATGACGATATGAAAGGAAGAATTATTGGTAGAGAAGGTAGAAATATAAAAGCTATAGAAACACTAACAGGTGTAGACTTAATAATTGATGATACACCAGAGGCAGTTGTCTTATCAGGTTTCGATCCATTAAGAAGAGAAGTTGCAAAAATCACTTTAGAGAAATTAATTGAAGATGGAAGAATACATCCATCTAAAATTGAAGAAATGGTTGAAAAGGCCAAAGAAGAATTAGAACAAACAATAAAATCAGAAGGTGAAAGAGCAGCTTTAGAAACAGGAGTAACAGGATTACATCCAGATATTATAAAAATACTTGGAAAACTAAAATATAGGACAAGTTATGGACAAAATGTTTTAAATCATTCGATAGAGGTTTCTAATTTAGCAAGGATTATGGCTGAGGAATTAGGATTAGATGCAAAACGTGCAAGAAGAGCAGGATTATTACATGATATAGGAAAAGCACTAGACCACGATATGGAAGGAACCCATGTTCAAATAGGTGTAGATATTCTTAAAAAGTATAAAGAAAATCCATTAGTTATTAATGCTGTTGAAGCACATCATGGAGATGTAGAACCACAAACATTAGAAGCTATACTTGTACAAGCTGCTGATGCAATATCTGCTTCAAGACCTGGAGCAAGACGTGAAACATTAGAAACATATATCAAGAGATTAGAAAGTTTAGAGTCTATTGCAGATTCATTTGATGGGGTAGAAAAATCTTTTGCAATACAAGCTGGACGTGAAGTTAGAATTATAGTTAAACCTGAAAAAATAAATGATGATCAAATGACACTTCTTGCAAGAGATGTTGCAAAAAGAATTGAAAATGAAATGGATTATCCAGGACAAATTAAAGTAAATATAATCAGAGAAACAAGAACTATTGATTATGCAAAATAAAAAAAGACCGAAAGGTCTTTTTTGACTTTTAAAGGAAAATATATTATAATGCTATAAAAACAATAGAAAGAGGTAAAATATGAAAGTTTTAGCAATTGGAGATTTAGTTGGAAATATTGCAATAAAGAAGTTGAGAAATGATTTAGTAAAAATTAAAAAAGAAGAAAAAATAGATTTTGTAATAGTTAATGGAGAAAATGTTGCAGAAGGAATGGGAATGACAGAAAAAAATTTTGATGATATATTATCAACAGGTATTGATGTTATAACAATGGGAAACCATACTTGGGGAAAAAAAGATATATTTAAATTTATAGATCATCCTCAAATTATTAGACCAGCCAATTATAGTGAGGGAGTTGTTGGAAAAGGATATACAATTAGAAAAGTTAAAAATAAGAAAATTGCTGTTATAAACTTAATTGGAAGGGTAGATATGAATGTGCTTTCTGAAAATCCTTTTTTAGTAGCAAAAGAAATTGTAGAAAAAATAAAAAATGATGTTGATATGATATTTGTAGATTTTCATGGAGAAGCAACTGCTGAAAAGATTGCTTTTGGATATTATATGGATGGAAAAATTACTGCAATGTTTGGCACACATACACATGTACAAACGGCAGATGAAAAGATTTTGCCAAAAGGTACAGGGTATATTACTGATATAGGAATGACAGGTCCGATAAATTCTGTAATTGGAATGAATATAGAAGCATCTTTAAAAAGATTTGAAACATCATTACCAGAAAGATATAAAATTGCTGAAGGAGAAGCTATGCTAAATGGTGTGATTTTTGAAATAAATGATGATAATTGTAAAGTGGAAAAAATAAAAAGAATACAAATGTAAAAAATGTCGAAAATGATTATAAAATGCGATGAAAACTCCTAAAAATTAATAAAAAACTATTTACATTTATTTCCAAATAATATAAAATTCAAAATGTAAAAGTTGCAACAAAAAATATTAAAATTTAGGAGGCAAAAGAAAATGGAAATTTTAAAGATTTCATCAAAATCAAATCCTAATTCAGTAGCAGGAGCTATAGCTGGATTAGTAAAAGAATCAAGTAAAGCAGAAATGCAAGCAATTGGAGCAGGTGCATTAAATCAAGCGGTAAAAGCAGTAGCAATTGCAAGAGGCTTCGTTGCTCCAGCAGGTGTAGATTTAGTCTGTATACCAGCATTTGCTGAAGTAGAAGTTGAAGGAGAAGATAGAACTGGTATAAAACTTATCGTAGAGTCAAGAGTTTAGAATTATAAAAATTAAAACACAGATAGTAAATAAGAAGGATTAGAAAAAAGGGGAGTTACATTAAAATTAGAAAAATGCCCATTTTCTAATCCTTTTAGACTTGAAAAATGTCTTTTTTATGCATAAACTGTTGATAATATCCAAAAAATATTGTATAATATAATTTATATGGGGATGTAATGGTTTCGACATTACATTAGAAATATGCATAGCAGGTAGTGGATTCTCGTTGGCCACTATAAAAACGAGATAATAAATATAAACGCTGATAATAATAGAGAATTAGCATTAGCTGCTTAGTTGCAGCTTCGTTTTATAAAATATCCCCACATATTTTATAAAGCGCCGATTTAGTGGGAAACGAAGCTACTTTTTCTTCGAAAGTAGGGGGTATTTAGAAGATATGTTTAAATTAAGCTTGTTTATCGGCGTAATTTAAATGAAAATAAAAGATAAACTAAACTTGTAGAAGTGTGTATGGAAGATGTTGTGGACAGGAGTTCGACTCTCCTCATCTCCACCAAAAATCAAAATTGTTGATTTTTAATATAAGAATTAGGAGGAATAAAAAATGGCAAAAGTATTAAATGACATATCAAGAACATTTAATGAATATTTATTATTACCAAATTTAACAGATGAAAGATGTATACCAAGTAACGTAAGTTTAAAAACACCACTAGTAAAATTTAAAAAAGGCGAAGAACCTAAATATTATGAGAACATACCATTTGTATCTGCAATAATGCAAGCGGTTTCTGGAGAAGAAATGGCTATTGCTTTAGCGCGTGAAGGTGGATGTTCTTTTATTTATGGTTCGCAATCAATTGAATCACAAGCTGAAATGGTAAGAAGAGTAAAAAAACATAAAGCTGGATTTATTGATAGTGATTCTAATGTAAAAAGTGGTACAACTGTAGGAGAAGTAATTGAACTAATTAAAAGAACAGGACACTCTACTGTAATAATTACTGAAGATGGAACAAGTAAAGGAAAATTCATTGGACTTGTTACAGATAAAGACTATAGAATTTCAAGAGTAAATATGGATGATCCAATTGATAAATATATGACTCCAAAAGATAAAAGTGTTTGCGCTAAGAAAGGAATTAGTCTTATAGAAGCAAATGATATAATTTGGGAAAATAAAATAAGTTGTTTACCAATATTGGATGAAGAAGGAAATTTGGAACATTTAGTATTTAGAAAAGATTATGAAGATAGAAAAAATAACCCAAATTCTTTATTAGATGAAAATAAGAGATATATAGTTGGGGCAGGAATAAATACAAGAGATTATGCAGAAAGAATACCGGCGTTAGTAGAAGCAGGAGTAGATTTAATTTGTATGGATTCTTCTGATGGATATTCTGTATGGCAAAAAAATACAATAGATTGGGTAAGAGAACATTATGGAGATGATGTTAAAATAGGAGCTGGAAACGTTGTTGATAAAGAAGGGTTCTATTATTTAGCAGAAGCTGGTGCTGACTTTATAAAAGTTGGTGTTGGGGGTGGTTCAATTTGTATAACTCGTGAAACAAAAGGAATTGGACGTGGACAAGCAAGTTCTTTAATGGATGTTGTTGAAGCAAGAAATGAATATTATGAAAGAACAGGTGTATATATTCCAATATGTTCAGATGGTGGAATTGTGCATGATTATCATATCACCCTATCATTAGCAATGGGGGCAGACTTCGTTATGATGGGAAGATATTTTGCTCGTTTTGATGAGAGTCCAACAAGAGTTGTAAAAATGAATGGAAACTTTTATAAAGAATATTGGGGAGAAGGTTCAAATCGTGCAAGAAATTGGCAAAGATATGATTTAGGAGAAGTTGGAAAAAACAAATTAACTTTTGAAGAAGGAGTTGATTCGTATATTCCTTATGCAGGACCTTTAAAAGATAATTTAGCTATAACAATTAGCAAAATAAAATCAACAATGTGTAACTGTGGTTCAATTTCAATACCAGAATTTCATGAAAAAGCAAGACTTACAATGGTTTCTAATATTAGTATTAAAGAAGGCGGAGCACATGATGTTATGTTAAAAGAAGTTCAAAAAGAAGATTATAATTAATTAATTTAATATAAAAAACTCTCTATTTTTTAAAGTTAGAGAGTTTTTTTAATAAATAATTAATTAGTTAGTTTGCTAGTTCCATCTGCATAATTTATAGTGATTTTTGGTTGAATATTATAAACAAAAACATTATATTGTACACCTTTGCCATTATCTTCTACTGAAAAAGCTTCCATTTGAACTCCATTAGCGACTAAATTATTACCTTCAAATATAGGTGTAACTCTAAATAGGACATGATTTTTTTTGTTTTCTTTTATATAATCTGCAATTTTATTTTCAAAAGGTAACATTCCAGTTACGTTAAAATAACGAGTGCCTGTTATTAAGTTTTTTTCATTTGCATTTTCACCTGCTAATTGATATCCAATTAAATGGCATCTATTATATAAATAATTTCCTTCAACAATACCTTCATATTTTGCATTTTTCCATCCAGATGGTTTTACCATACTGATTTCAGTTCTTTTTTCTCCTTGTGCAGGCATTATTTCAGTACAAATATTTGCATAGGCAATTCCACATCTACCTAAATTATCCAAATCACTGTAAGTTTCAAAAGGTTTTGTAGTGTAATCTTCTTTGGTAAATGAAGGAATATTATTATTTATTTCTACATATGGGCTATTGGTGTATTCTGGAATATCGTTTAAATTAATAATTGAAGATGTTGGGGTTGTTTGTTCGTTAGATATAGAACTGTTAGAATTTTCTAAAATAACAAACGATATAGCCAGTACCAACATAATTAATATACTAATAATTTTGCTATTGTTACTTTTCTTTTGACTCATTTTTTTACCTCACTAAAAAATATTTAAAAAAAGTATATCATAACAAAAAAATATAGTGAAGAGTTTTTAGAAAAATAATTAATTATTATCTTCTCCATATACAATATCATATCCATTTGGTGAATATAATGTAAGTTTTCCGTTCGAATATTGAAGCATTGCACCTTCTGTAGCAACAGGAATTAATTCTTCTGGTAAATTAGTTTCTTCATAAGATTCTTTTGATTTTTCTGTAAAATCCCATAAAAAAACAATACCATTTCTATCTTCTGTAACTAAATACAAGTGCCCTTCTTTGTAATAGTCATTTACTGGCTCAACTAAATTATTCTGTTCGTTTTTATTATTTAAGTAATTTGATAAGTCTTTCATAAAGTTTTGTGTGTTATTGTCTGGTTTTATATAATTTTTTTTATTCATTGATAAATGTAATTCCAATTTATACCTCCATATATTTTTTTTGATTATATCATATTTATAGTTCGAATGTTGTCGAAAAATAAAAAAATATTATTATTTTATGTAATAGTTAGAAATTCGTGATATAATAAATAATAATTAGAAATGGAGATTGATATATGAAAGTACCAGTAGAAAAAAATAAAGAATATATTGTAGATATTATAGATAATGGATTTGAGGGTGAGGGAATAGCAAAAATTGATAATTTTACAGTATTTATTCCAAATTGTATTAAAGGAGAAAAAGTAAAAATACTTATAGTCAAAGTATTATCTTCACATGCTTTTGGAAAAATAATGGAGATTATTCAACCTTCAAGTTCAAGAGTTGAAGCGGATTGTTTAACTTATAAAAGATGTGGTGGATGTAATTTAAGACATGTAAAATATGAAGAAACTTTAAAAATGAAAAGAAATGCTGTTCAAAGTTTGGTAAATAAAACTTTAAAAAATAAAATTAAAGTCGAAGAAACAATAGGAATGGAGAATCCATATAATTACAGAAATAAAGCACAATATCCAGTTGGATTAGATAAAAATAATAATCCACAAATAGGAGTATTTGCATCAAGGACACATGACATAATACCTATTGAAAAATGTATGATACAAAATTTGAAATCACAAGAGATTGCAAAATCAATATTAGAATTTTGGAATCAAATTGGGAATAGTGTATATAATGAGAAAACAGGTAAAGGTTTATTAAGGCATATTGTAATAAAAGTGGGATTTAAAACTCAAGAATTTATGTGTGTTTTGGTTATAAATGGAAAAAGTTTCCCAAAAGAAAAAGAATTAACTAATTTTATAAATGAAAAATTTCCAGAAGTAAAAACAATTGTTAAAAATGTGAATATGAAAAATACTAATGTAATACTTGGATTAGAAAATATAAATATATTTGGAGATGGATATATAACTGACATATTAGGAGAATATACATTTAAAATTTCACCATTATCTTTTTATCAAGTAAATCCGGTGCAAGCAGAAAAGCTTTATAAATTAGGAGTTGAAGCAGCAAAAATAAATAAAGAAGATATAGTGTTTGATTTATACTGCGGAATAGGAACAATTACTTTATTTATGTCGAAATTTGCTAAAAAAGTTATAGGCGTAGAAATTGTTAAACAAGCAGTTGAAGATGCCAAAGAAAATGCAAGAATTAATAATGTTAAAAATGTAGAATTTATTGCAGGTGATACAGAAATTGTATTAGATGATTTAATAAAGAACAAAAGTATAATTCCAGATGTGGTTATGTTTGATCCACCTAGAAAAGGTTTGGATAATAAGAGTATTGAAAATATATTAAAGATAAAGCCTTACAAAGTTGGGTATATAAGTTGCAATCCAGCAAGTCTTGTTAGAGATTTGGCTAAATTTGAAGAAACATATGATATTGTTAGTATTCAGCCAGTGGATATGTTTCCGTTTACCACACATGTTGAATGCGTGGCGTTGATGGGTCGTAAGGAAAGTTAAGAAACCGTTGATATTACTGCGTTACATCGTTTCAATAAAATTGAAAAAAAGCTATAAAATTAGCAAAAAATTAGTCAAAAATTGACCAGTTTGACATAATTAAAAACAACCTGGTTAAAGGTTGATTGGTCAAATTAAATAAAAAATAAGTTAAAGTTTTTCTCTAAATAAAGCATTTTTATGCTTTATTTTTTTGAGTAGATTTTAGAAAATATAAATAATAATACATAAGAAAAGTTGTAATAAGGGATAGTTAATCTAATTGATTATGAAAATGCCACAAAATCGATTGTCATGCGAAAAATAAATATTGAATAATGACTATATATAGTCAGAAAATACTCAAAAAAACCTAAAATTATGGGTGCAGTAAAAGTGTACTCCAAAATTTAAAAGTGTACTCGCTAAAAGCAACGCTTTTAGGCTGTTCACGGGAGTCGAGTAGACTCCCTGTTCCTGCAAAATTGCCAAGGGGCAATTTTGAACGAGTGAAGAGGAAAAAGTGAATGTAAAAAAGTTATTAAATATTTGAAAAAAGTTATCTAAAATAAAAAATATGTTTTGAATTGTATTAGAATAAAATTTTACAAAATTGCACACAAAAACTTGAAAAATGTGTGCAAAAAAGTTAAAATAGTGTTGGGTGGTAAAAATGTTATATTTTAGAAATGAATTAAAAAATAAATATAATTCAACATATCAGATAAGGAAGGCACTGGCAAATAAAGAAATATTTAAGATCCAAAATGGTATATATTCTGATAAAGAATTTGTAAATCCATTGGAAATTATTACAAAAAAATATCCAAATGCAATTTTTACAGCAGATAGTGCATTTTATTATCATGATTTAACAGATGTAATACCAGATGAATTTTATTTAGCAACTCAAAGAACAGCGGTTAGAATAAAGGATAAAAATATAAAACAAATTTTTATTCCAAATGAATTATTTGAATTTGGAAAAAGTCAGATAAATATTGAAAATGTAGTTATTAATATATATGATAAAGAACGCATGTTAGTTGAATTAATTAGAAAGAATAATAAAATTCCATTTGATTATTATAAGGAAATAATATCTAATTATAGAAAGATAGTAAATAAATTAGATGTTTATAAAATACAAGAGTATATATCGTATTACAAAAATGAAGATGCTTTATATGATACATTACAAAGAGAGGTGTTTTAATGAATTTAGAGCAATTAAGAAAAAAATATATTGATGAAGGTTATACAATGGCAAATGCTTCAGCTAAAATATGTCAAGATATTATTTTAAATAAAATATCAAAAAGTGCGATGAACCATAATGTAACAATAAAAGGTGGAGTTGTTATGCATGGCATTTCAAATGACAAGAGAAGGGCTACAAGGGATTTAGATTTAGATTTTATAAGATATTCATTATCAGATGAAGATATTAAAAGGTTTATTGAAAAGTTAAATGATAATGATGTTAAGATAAAAATAGTTGGACAGATTACAGAATTGCACCATCAGGATTATAATGGAAAAAGGGTTAATGTGGAACTAATTGATTCTAATAAATTTTCTATTTCGGCAAAACTTGATATTGGCGTTCATAAAAATTTTGATATAAAACAAGATGAATATTGTTTTAATTTAGATGCTATTAATGAAAGTGCAACATTGTTGATTAATTCAAAAGAGCAGATATTAGTAGAAAAATTAAAATCTTTATTAAAGTTTGGTATAACATCAACAAGATATAAAGATATATTTGATTTTTATTATTTGATTAATAATACAGATATGAATAAAGATGAAATTATAAAGATATTAAACATATTAATTGTAAATGATGATGAAATGAGAGAAAACAATACAAGTGATATTGTAAAAGACCTAAAAAATGTATTAAGTAACAAACAATACATATCTAGATTGTCTGATGCAAAAAATAACTGGTTGGAATTACCTGTAGAAGATGTTATTAATAGTGTGATAGGTTATTTTGAACAGTTAGAATTGCTTGAGGTATAAGAATAGAAATAAGAGCTAGTTCCTATTTGTTAAAGAAAAGGAAAATAAATTAAGAAAAAGCCTTTAATGTGATTAAAAAACAGCTACATCAAAAATTGTGACGAAAATATTGATAATATTTCAAAATTTTAGTAAAAAATTGTATAGGATTAACAAATTGGAGGTGCGTAGAAATGACTACAACAAAAAAAGAATTATATGAAACAATTGATTTGATTCCAGATTTAGTTGCTAAAGAATTACTGAAATATGATGATTATTTAGATTCAAAATATATTGGAAAAACTATGCCTAAAGAATTAATTATAAAAGATAATAAAGATTTAAAGAAAAAATTAAATGAAAGAATTGAAAAAATTGAAAGTGGAAAAGGAAAAATGCTTACAATCGATGAAGCTTTTGAAGAAATTGATAACTTATAATGTTATAGGTAATGATGTTACAAGAAAAGTGCTATCAAAAAACATAAAATATAGATAAGGAATATATTAAAGAGGGAACACACAGACTGTGTTCTTTTTTTTGATGGAAAAATTCTTATAAATTGAATATTTGGCATGAAAGGATATCTATTTTATAGGTGTCTTTTTTTCGTGCTATAACGAGAGATGCCATAAACTCGTTATAAAATAATTGGTGTTAGAATAGATATATAGACACAAAATTTTACGAATCGAGAAAAAGATGATATAATATTATGTAAATGTAAAAAGGAGTGTCTAATTTATGAAAACATATACAGAAGAATTTAAAAAGACAATTGTAGAATTGTATG
>JAFRDD010000053.1 GCA_017404025.1 Clostridia bacterium | reverse complement strand
GAAAAATTACCATTAAAATATAAAGTATCACATTTATATACAGATGGAGCACAAACAGAAGATAAAGAAATAGAAGGTACAAAGCCTCAAGGTACAAATCATTTTGAGTACGAAGATGTTTTAACTTTAGATTATCCAGTAAATGAATATTCAATTATGACACTTATAATAAAAGATAAAGATAATAAAGAATTAAGAACATTAGAAATAAATATGCAAACAAGAGAGATAACTGTAAAAGGTGAAAAAGAATTTGAAAAAATATCTGAGATTGAATTAAAGAAATATTTAAATTTATTTTCTGAATTAAATAACGATTGGACAACTAATGATTGTTTAGTAGCAATGTCTGAAAAGTTGATAACAGTAGGAGGAGAATACGAAGGATATGGTATTATTCCAAATGATATTTTAGGTAAATCTTTAAGAGAGAATAGTAGAAGAGAATTAATAAATAAAATTGTAAAAGAAATTTATGGAGAAAAAGCCGAATTTGAAATAGTAAAAAATAGCAAAGGTCAAGATGTAGAAGTATTAAAAAATCTAACTGCTTGGGAGTTTGACAAAAAAAGTGATGCATATAAAGAATTAACAGCAGGGGAAGAATATAAAAACGGACATTGCTTAAAAATAGAAGATATAAACTATGATAATGAGGTATATACTGTAAAATTTGTATATTTATTAGCAACAGGTTATGAGGAAGATGATAGTAAATTAGAAGATTTAGAACAATATGAAACAACAATAAAATTAAAAAGAAATGAAAACAATCAATACTCAAAATATCAAATTGTAAGCTTAGAAAAAGGAACAAAAATAAAAGATAAAGTTAATACACAAAGTAAAGAAAATACGGAAGTAAGCAACAATAATAATACAAATACAACAGAAAATAATAATACACCTGTAAATACAAACAATAATGTTATATCTAATAATGAAGGAAAAGTTGATAATTATGTACATTATTTTAATTGGATAAAATACACTGCTCCAGGATTGAAAATTGAATATCCAACAGAATTAACACTTGAAAAAACAGGTAAACAAAGCCAAGGAGAAGTTTCAACAATTATAGCAGGAACATTAATAGGTAGAGATGTAGATACGAATCAACCAATAAAAACAAATATAAAAATAAAAATTTTTAATCCATTGGTAGTAGATGAAAATACAATGAATAATATAAGAACTAATCCTGATACTGGAGTAGAAGTAGGTGGATATACAACAAATTCAGGACTTCGTTGGTATGGCGGTAGAAACCAAAGCGATGAAAAAGGATATAATATATCTGAAACATATTCTAATTTTAATACGACATCTAATGGTGTAATCGAAATGAGACAAATAGAATTTTTAACAGATGTAAATAGTTTTAAAGTAACTAATTTGATGAACCGAATGATGGGTTCAACAGAATTAGCAAATTGGTAGTAAAAAATTATTAGAAAAATGAACCAAAACATAATTTAATCAGTCTAATGTGTATAAAAAGAAAATGGAGGGATTATTATGGAAGAAAATTTAAATAATACCAAAGAACCAAAAATAAAAGTAAAAAGTAAAAAGGCAAAAATAGCAATAATAACATTAAGTGTAGTAGCAGTGTTAACATTAGGACTACAAGTATATGCTAGTACAAATGGATATGGAAATGTATTCTTTATGATTAAAAATTTAATTACAACAGGAACATTATCAGGAAAAGATAAAATATTTTCAGATAAAGATATAACATTATCATATAAATCAATTGACTTAGCAGAAGGATTAAAAATTCAAGTAAATAGACTAGAAGTAAAAGATGAAAAAACAAAAATATATGCGTTAATTAAGGCTGAAGATGGAGAAAAATTACCATTAAAATATAAAGTATCACATTTATAT
>JAFRDD010000052.1 GCA_017404025.1 Clostridia bacterium | reverse complement strand
TGATATATCCATTAAATTTTTCATCTCCTTAAACCTCCAAATACATTCTATCATGTACTTGGATATAATGTAAAAAAAGTGGTCCATTTTTCAATTGTAATCAATTGATTTTTTGGTCCACTTTTAATATATCAAAAACAGGCTATAACTTGGAGGTTTCGACACCTCCAAGAAATTCAAGGAGGTAATCACAAATGAATGAACAGAATTTAGGAAAACCCTCAGAGATTCTCATAAAAATGTTAGCGGAATATGCAGAAACAGAAAACAATTCTATTAAAAAGATACAGCTATCAGATAGTGTTTATGTAGAAATTGTTGACGAAAATCATGTTCGTGTAACAAATAATGAGATAGATGAAGAACAGGATACGGGAGCAATCGAAATAGTGCTTTGTACGCCAAAGGAATTACCCAAGGTCGAAATCTTTGAAGTTAATACTTTTGAAGAAGACGAATTAAGACGTATAAAGAACCGAATTTTGTGGAAATTTCTTTTTGGAGGGTGAGTTCAGCCAACTATCGATCCTAAATGAATATAAAGGAGTGCTTTTTATGCATAAGAAGAAAAGGTTGGACGAAAAGAAAATTATGAGTTTGACCAAAGAAGACCTAATTACAGAAGAGCCCACAATGTTTGAATTAAATTATGTGGATTCAGATGTATGGAAGCAATTTGAAGAGTATATGCACCTCTTATTTGGAGAAGATGTCGATTTCATTCATGCTAGCAGAACCGAAGAAGTTTATTTCACCATTGAAAGTGGTATTATGAACTGCATTGTAATGAATAAATATTAAGCTCCACAAAAGCACTTTGATGTTCAAGGTGCTTTTTGTATTATATGAGAGAACTTGAAACATTAAGAAATAATGGGATTGAAGAAGATGAAGACGAGGAAGAAATTTGATTTTATGTTAATTTTATGATATAATACTGATTGTCGATAAATATCATATTGAAATAGTGCTTTGGAGCTGGCACTAACAATCCTAGATTAATTAAAAAGGAGGGCTAATTATGGCTCACGAAAAGTTTGTAAGAAAGCATACTACTGATGAGGAGGCAAAAGAGGTTTTCGTCAGAATCGAAAATTCTAGGTCAACGACTCAGTGCAAGGCAGAAAAAACTGCCATAGCACTGTATAAGCAGCTGGCTAGGAAACTCGAAGAAGAGGCAAAAAAGAAAGATTAAAAGTTAATAGCTCCCAAAAAACACTTTGAAACTCAAAGTGTTTTTTGTATTATAAGTAAAATTTCAAAAATCGTTCAAAATCTGTTCATTGACAGATATAAAAAAGCAATATAAAATCTTATTATAAAAAATTGTGAGCAAAAGTCAGTTTTAACAACTGGCTTTTTTGTTGCTCTTGTTCATAAAAATATAAAATAGATAGATAAAAAACTAACGCAGATTTTGCTTAAATGGTAGTTATATTCGATTTTAATATAAAAAGAATATAACTTACCCTATTCACTTCATTAAATTGTTTATTTTCTAATTTAAAATGAAGTGAATTAGAAAAAGCAGGTCTGCTTTTTCTATGTAGAGGAATGTATTTGTCAAGTGAAAATTAAACCAAATTATAATTGAAAAGTGATCCACTTTAGGATAAAAAAATTATCCATTTTTTTCCAGCATATTTTGAGTTTCTTTTAGTCTATATGAATTTCCATTCATGTTAACTATATATGC
>JAFRDD010000051.1 GCA_017404025.1 Clostridia bacterium | reverse complement strand
TAAAATTGATTATGTAAGGAAAGATAATGATAGATATAAGATTGGCTTATATTTGGGAGATAAATTGATTTCTGAATCTACATTAGGATTGACATTATATTAGTTTAACTTAAAATAATTAAAGATGAAAAAAATTATTAGTTTTATTGTTTTACTTTTTATTTCATTGTCTGCTATAGGACAAACATTTAATTATGCAGATACTAATTCAGTAAAGTATGATGTATTGGATTCTGTATCTGTTGTTTCATTTTATCGTAATACTGTCAACATTGGTTCATTGATGAACCATGCTGACCTTGTATCTGAAAATTATGGTCAGGAACCTTCTCATCTTTTCAGAAAGATGCCAGGTATTTTCAGTATGAATGATAATGGTACTGAATTTGGTTATGGTTATTTTAGAATTCGTGGACTTGACCAGACTCGTATTAATGTTACTCTCGATGGTATGCCTTGGAATGAAGCTGAAGACTATGGAACATATTTTGCTAATTCTCCTGACCTTCTTTCAAGTATTCATACTGTAAAGGTTGAACGTGGAACTTCAAGTACTAACAATGGAACTGCTTCAAGTGGTGGAAGTATTAATCTTGAAAGTATTGATTTGCTTAAAGATACTGAAAGTTATGGTTATGTAGGTGCAGGTAGTTTTAATACTTATAAAACAAGTATTGTATATAATTCTGGTCTTTTTGGAAAAAATGCAATTCATATAAAGGCTACTCAGCAACAGACTGATGGATATAGAGATTGGAGTTTTAATAATTCACAAGCTTTTACTGTTAAATATGGGTATTTCTTTAATAACAAACATAGTATTGATTTTATGTCTTTGAATGGAAGACATAGGAATGGCCAGGGATGGATTGGAAATACTCTAAATGAACTTACAATTAATCCTCGAGCAAATGGTGATTCTCCAGATGATATTGATGAATGGTTTCAGTCTATCAATAAGATTCAATATAAGGGTTGGTTGAAGGACAATATTTTGTTTACAAGTTCTGCATATATTCAGTACCAGACTGGTTGGTACAATATGGACTTGGACAATTATATGATTAAGTTTGAAGATCCTACTTGGGATAAGACAAATATTGTATATTCCTATGGACTTACTCATTATCTTTATGGAGCAAATGCTGCTGCTAAGTTTTATTTGAATAATCTTACTCTTACTGCTGGTACCAATATTTATAAGTATCAGAGGGAACATTATATGAATGACATAGTTGCTTCTCATTTTAAGAATGTTGATCCGTCTGAATATTATGATAATACTGGTTACAAGAATGATGGAAATGTATTCTTGTCAGCTAATTATAAATTAAATAAGTTTAACTTTGGTGCTAATGTACAGTACAGGTATGTTGATTTCAATTATGTTGACCATCTTAACAGTGATGTCATTTATAATAAGAATGACGCCGGTACAGTATGGAATTTTATAAATTATGGATTCAATGTAGATTATAATCTTGACAATGCTAATAAGTTCTATGTAAGATATGCCGAGGTTTCTCGTGAACCTACAAGAACTGATATGTTTGGTGGAAATGAATTTTATCCAGGAGAATTAACAACAACTAAAGCAGAACGTTCATATGATGTTGAAGGTGGTTATGTTATTGCAACAAATAAGATTGAAGCAAATGTCAATCTATATTATATGTATTTTAAGAATGAGCGTATCTTAACTGGAGAATATGGATTGAATGGGCTTCCACTTCATGATACTGCAAATAATTCTTATCGTACTGGTATTGAAGTTTCTGTTGATTGGAATTTTGCTGGTGGTTTCCATTATGCACTTAATGGTAGTGCAAGCAAGAATATTGTTAATTCTGAAAACTTTGTAAATAAATATCATATTCTTACTCCTGCATATACACTTAATAATGATTTATATTATAAGAATAATAATATGAAGATTGGTGTAAACAATCTTTATCATTCTAAAATGTATCTTGACCAGAATAATGAAATGGAAATTCCTTACCATCTTACTTTCAATCTTTACGGAAATTATAGATGGAGAAATATTGAATTTGGGGCAAGAGTAAATAATCTTCTTAATAAAGTAAATTATTATAACTGTGCTGTTGGTGCAACTGATTTACTTTGGTTTAGAGATGCTGGAACTAATTTCTTTATTGATTTAAAATTTTATTTCTAATGATTGATAATTCTAAAGAGTATATTCTATGTGCTGCTGTAAAAAGGAAATCCCCACGTCCTTACGCAGAGCAATCATATTCAACATCTGATTTTAATGATATACATAATATTGAAATTGGATATCGTCATCATGACATATATGTAAGATTTGGTTATACATTAGAAGATTGCCCATTAGATATGAGCCAAGAAGCTCAAGGATTTTATACAAGTAAGGGTAGATTTGTTGACAGATGGAAAGGGATGGAAATTGCTTATAATGCAGGACAAGTTGATGAATATACTGCTTTAGATAAATCTTGGATGGATATTCCATTAAATACTGTTGATGAAAATGGAAATCCTACACATAAGCAATTAAAGGATGAACATAAGTTTAATATGTTAATGAGTGAAGATTTATATTAATTATGCTACGATTACAAAAAGATAGTGAATTTGTTATAGAACCTGATTTTGTTGAATTATCTGATATTACATTCGATATTTCTGAATCATTAAAAGATGTAGATAAAAGACATTTAAATGCTACAGCAAATTTTGTAGTTGTATCCAAAGAAATTGCAAACGAAATAAATAGATTAACTTGGAATCTTTATTATGATAATTTAATTAGTTCAAAATAAAATTAGAAATTATTATATTAGTTAATATGAAAAGTATTGGTATTTGTTTTGGCGGTTATTGTCCACTTCATCAAGGACATATGGATGTCATTATGAGAGCAAAGAAAGAAAATGACATCTGTTATGTTATTGTCTGTGGTTATGATAATGAGCCTCGTGGATGGGAAATTAATCTTAATCTTGATGAAAGATATACTTTGATTTATGATTTCTTCAGAGAAGATGAGCAAATTAGAGTAAGAAAGATTAATGATACTGAACTTGGTCTTGATGAAAGTATGAGTAATCATAACTGGGAAGTATGGAGTAGTGAAGTTATGAAACAGATTTTAAAAGACGAAATTTATATCAATACTGAAGACTACAAGATTACTTGGTATGTAGCTGAAGCATTTTATAAAAAGAGTCTTGAAAATATTTACATTCCTAATAATGATTATCCAGCAAATGTAATTCTTATTGATAAAACAAATCCTGTTTCCGGTACACAAATTAGAAAGAATCCAATCAAATATTGGAATAAGATTACTGCACCTTTCAAACCTTTTCTTTGTAAGAATATTCTTATACTTGGCACAGCATCTGAAGGAAAATCTACTCTTGTAAGAGATATTGCACATTATTTTGATATTCCTTATGCTCCTGAATATGGCAGGGATTATATGGCAGCTGATAAAATAACTGATAAGGATTTGACATATGCTGATTTTGATGCATTTCTTTCTGGACAGTTAGAGTATTGTGATACTGAAAGAAGAAAGTCAAAGAATGGAATATTCATTTCAGATACTGATAATACAGTTACTTTAATGTATGCGAAGGCATATGTAGAAGATCCTGACATCTATTTGTTTGAAGATGATTACAGATGCTTATATGAAACTGCAAAGGAATATAATGATAATTATGAATACAAGTGGGATCATATCTTTATCTTTCCACCATCCAAAAACTTTGTTGATGATGGATGTAGATATATGAAACAATCAAGTATGAGTGAAAGAGAAAAGAATTTTGATAAACTCCAAAAACTTGTTAATGAATTCTATCCTGAAGTAAGCAAGACTTATTTGAATGGAAGTTTTCTTGATAATTTTAATGAAGTAAAAAATTATATTAATAGTTTGATTGAAGGATAATATAAAACATTTAATAAAAGATTAATTATGACTAAGTACAATGTAGAACGATATTTTGATACATACCCTGATGGTGGTGATAGAGTTATCAAACAATTTGATGATGAATTATCAGCTAAAAAATTAGCTAATGAATTAAACTTTAAAAATCAAAGGCCTTATATCACTTATGAAGTAAGACAAGTTAGTGTATAAAATTAATATGAGATATGAAACATGTGCTTAAACATGGAAATAGGTTTTATATAAAGGTATGCCCATATTGTAATTGTGAATTTATATATCAGCATGTTGATGTATCTTTAGAATTAAATTCTAAAAATAATATGTATACACCGACAGTCAATTGTCCAGAATGCAATAATATATTGGAAGCAGATAAAGTACCTTATAATGAATCAATAGGAATATAAGCCATTTTAATTATTAACAATTATGAAAGGATATCAAATATGGTACACAGCTTATGTAGTTAATGATGAAGACTGGTGCAATACAAGTGGAAATTATGAAAATGGATTATATTCTGATACAGTATATCTAAATAAAGAAGAAGCTGAGAATGTATTAAAGTCTATTAAGTTAATTGATATAGACAGAAAGATTTTTCCAGGTTTCACTGAATCTCATACTACTAAAGTGTATCTTAAAGAATTAAATATTGGGTCACCTGAATTTAAAGTCATAATTGCTGGCGGTAGAGATTTTAATGACTACGAGTTATTGAAGAAGAAGTGTGACTATTATCTTTCTAATATTGATAACAGAGTTGATATAGTAATTATTTCAGGAGCTGCAAAAGGAGCTGATTCTTTAGGAGAACAATATGGTAAAGAAAGAGGATATAATATTGATTCTCATCCAGCAGACTGGGATAAGTATGGTAAAAGTGCAGGATATAGGAGAAATAAAGAAATGGTAGATATTGCTTCTGCAGCTATTTGTTTCTGGGATGGAAAGAGTAAAGGAACTAAACATACTATTGATTTGTGTAAAGAAAAAGGAATACCTTATAAAATTGTAAGATATGGAAATAACATATAATGATATAATTAAAATATTAGAAAAGTTTAAATATAATAAGATTTCTATTACTACTTCAGATTTATCATATAAAAATGGACTTAGTGTCCATGAAGTTAGATTTTTTGATGATAAAGAAGATTTTATAGTAGGAATAAAACAAACATACGATACAGAAAAACTTTATACAATAAATACTGAAATAATTTATGAGTAAACTAAAAACATTTGATTGGATATTCATGCTATTTGGTATATTGATTCAAATAGTTTGCTATATGTTCACTAAAGATGGTCTACTTTCATTTATCTGTGGACTTAGTGGGTGTATAAATGTTGTCCTATGTTCGCAAAGAAAAATGTCATTCTATTTCTTTGCTTACATTCAAATGTTTACATATATTGTTATCATCTTTCAACAGCATCTATGGGGAGAGTTAGTTGAAAATATATTTTATGTTGTTACAACAACTATAGCTCTTTTTATGTGGCTTAAACATTATAATAAAGATGATAAAGAAGTTGAGGCAAGGAAACTTACTTCATTTCAAATATTCTTATGTTGTATTGTTTTCTTTATAAGTACTATATTATTATATGTAGTACTATTAAAAACAAATGATCCTCAGCCATTTTTGGATTCTGTTTCAACAGTACCAGCATTTATTGCACAATTTATGCTGATGTTTAGATATAGAGAACAATGGATAATGTGGTTAGTTGTTGATATTGCTACTCTTATTCTTTGGATAAGTATTGGAAATATATTTATGATAGCTCAATATATATTCTGGATTATGAATTGTATATATGGGTTTATTAAATGGAGTAAATAATATGTATAAAGAAAAATTAATTAATTACATTAATAAGTCAGATGGAATTTCATTTATAATTAATCTTCCTGAAGAAAATCAACTTTTAGAAATAACATTTTCTAAAGAAGCTGATGGATATTTTTGTACAGCAAAACCATGCAAACAAAATGAAGATAAGAAATATGAGTATATTGAAGGAGAAATAATGAAAGATAATCTTAATGATTTTCCTGAGGATGTACTTAAAATTTTTGTAAATAAATGGGAACAAATGATTTTAGAACAATATATAGATAAGTAATATGCTTTCAACAAAATTTCTAACAATTTTACTTTTTATACTTTTAATAATTCCTCCTGTTCTTTATATGATTCAGAAAAACAATATGGCATATTTTTCTGAAAATGGTAGAGATCCAATTGAAATAGAATTATGGTTAAAAAGGAGAATTTGGTTTAAAAGATTTAGAAATAGAATATTAGATGAAATACTTGCTGAAAAGTATGGATTAGTAAAAGATGAAGATGAAATAGATAGAGATAAAATTGACTTTGATGAATTAATAAAAGAAGTTGATGAAAGGATATCTGGTAAATATGATAAGAATACTATTTCAAATGCATTCTGTTGGATGAATACTCCAGAAGGTACAAAATATTGGGGTAATAAAGAATATAAATTTTTGAGATGGTATTATGGACAATATGTTGATTTTCATTTATTTAAATAAATATGAAGATAAGATACGGAGTAAATACATGTGATCATAATCCAAATGGAAATGAAATTTTAATTCATTTCACTAAAGCGTGTCCAAATAAATGTTCATTTTGTATTGATAAAACGAATGTTGGCGTAAATACAAAGAAACCAGATATAGATGCCATAATAAAAACTCTTAATATTTATAAAGATAAAGTAAAAAATATTTCTATATCTGGAGGTGAACCATTTGTGTTCATTGATGAATTAGAAACTCTTGTAAATTGGATTAAAGAAAATACTTCTTTAAATATTTTAATATTTACAAGTGTTCCTAATATTTGCTATGATAAGAAAGAACAATTTTTTAATATACTTGATAAATGTGATTCAATTCAAATATCTCTTCAGCATTATTCAGAAGTAATAAGTGACAGAATAAGAAATTCTAAAACTATCTTTTTTAGAAATGATTTCTATAAAGAGATAATTAAACATTGTGGAAGTGAAAAAATTATAGGTAGCATAAACATCATTAAACCTTACTTTAAAACAAAGTATGATATTATAAGAAATGTATGTTTGTTCAATCAGCTTGGTTTTAAGAATATTAAGATATGTGAAATGTTTGATGCTGATGATGTATATATTGATATTCCAAAGATGTTAAAAATCAAAATGAATAATCCATTTTCTTGGGGATGTAAGACAGAATATACAAATACATATGATTGGGTATATAATGGAAAACCTTTTGATGGACATCTTTATATCAAAAGAAGTTGTTTCTATAGAACAAATCATCAGAAAGCAAATATTTGGGATTTTATAAAAATGTGTACAAGATGGATGTTTGCTAAAAAATATTTCTTTGCAGTACTTCATGAAAACGGTGAAATTGCTCCTTATTGGATATAAATATATCATATAATAAAAATGAATGTAAATATTGACAAAGTTGCTGAAGTAATGGCAGAAGTTGAATTTTATTTATATGAATGGACTACATGCTATACTGGTGAGTATCTCCCAGTTTCTTATCAAAAATGGCATAAAACCTTCCTTGATTGGTTTGTAAATAAAGAACATACAGATTATATTAAAGAATATAAAGAGGATGTAGAAAATAATAATTTTGATATTCCATTATATGCATTGCAATTAAGTCATTATGTTTGTGATGAATTATATAATAAACATAAAGAATCAATTACAAAGTTTGAGCAAAAATATAAACTAGAGGAATAATGGATCTTACATCAATAACAAAAAATATTGGCAATACAATTGCTCGTCTTAAACAAAATAATCAACTTATTGATGAACTTAACAAGCAATATGCTAATCCAACATTTTTAGAGATACTTGAAGATGCAAAGAAAACTAATAGTGTATTAGCAACTATGCTTATGCTATGGTATGAACAAAAATATTCAACTAATAATGTTCAATCATCAGTATATGATGAATTAATAGAAAATTTAGAATTAGAAGAACAAAAGAAACAAAAGAAGAAAATAAAACCTCGTTATGTATTAGAATCTGGTTGTGGTAATACATCAGGTTGGATGTATAGTGGAGGATGTGGTTCTTCAAATTGGTCAAATGATAGTGGATGTGGTTCATCTAATGGTGGAGGGTGTTAATTATTTTTATATATATTTATGAAAAATATATATGAAAGATATATTAACAAGAATAACCGAATCTATAGGCAATAATATTGCTAAGAAAGATAACAATAATATATTTTTATCAGAGAAACTTCATCTTAATGATGATATAAAAATTAATACAAGACCACCTCTTACTGTAGATATTGGTGATATTTCTTGGAAAGATATATTAATTGCACTTGATAAAGAAGATAAAACATTACTTGGAAAGATAAAAGATTTTATTGAAACAAGTGATTATATTGCAAATAAATATCAAAAAAAGTCAAAAGGTTCACCATCATTACCAAGCAGAAGCAGAACTTCATCATCAAGTTGCAGTCCAAGCAGGAGATATTCTTCAGGTGGTTGTTATTCACCACCTAGTCGCGGCGGTTGTTAATAAAATTTGAATACTTATATAGAGTGTTACTATAAATAATTTATAGTAACATTTTTTTTATTATGGACATTAAGAAAAAGCTATACTGGTTTTGGTATAAGTTAAAATATCATTTTAGTGAAGAATATAGAATATTCCATCATCCTATTTATATCAATCTAAAATTTCATAGGCTTTGGATTGATTGGTGGAAATGCAGAAAAGTATTTATTAAACCTAAATTAAGATTATATAAAGGGGACTCAGCTGAAAGAGAATTCACATATTATATGTATGATTGGCAAGAAGATTTTGCTAATAAGTTTTTTGGGTTTCATATAGCAAGACTTGGGTGGAAATATAAATGGGGATATTATGTATATACACATTCTCCAGAAATAGTATGTGTATTTAGAGGTAAAGTACTGTTTACTTTAAGAATGGAATATCCTCTTGATAATATAAAACCAGAATTACAATCAACTGCAGATAGATTATATTGGGAAGCAATAGTATCTTATTTATATGATTATAAAAAAGATATTATAAAAACATATAAAAATTGTTATTTAACCGATATTGACCCTGATACAAATAAAACAAGATATTATCATATAGACCAATGTTTAATTCCTGCAATTAAAGATAAGGTTATTATTTTAAAACCTCAAACTGAAGATTAGACATACCACCATCAACATGTATAATTCTACCAGTAGGAAGTACAGTTTTAATTAATGGAATATTTGCTGACATAGTTATTTCAATTACTTTACCAGTAATGTTGAAATTTGGAAATAATTTACAATCACTTGTAAAATGAACTTTTTTACCAAGTAATTTAGATCTTAATATGTTGATAGTATATTTTTTTACTGCTTCCATATTATAAAAATAACATTGAATTTTCAAAGAATTTTACTATATTAAATTGTAAAAATGTAATAAGATGAAAAATTCAAACATTATTTCCTCAAAGATTTCTGTTAAGATTTATGATGGATTAACACTTATTTGTGGAAGTGATAATTTTGATTCAGTTCAAGCAGCAAGGGATTCTGCAAAAAGAATCATTGAACATCAAAAAACATTAATACCAAGTACTACTGCTTATGCTATGGTATTTCAAGGTAAACAAATGCTTTATTATTTTGATTAATATGAATAACATTAGTGGAACTGCATCATATGATGATACTTTCATAGTATTTGTTTTATACAATAACAATTTACGTGTTACTATATTCAAAGGAGGATTTTATCTTCCAGATAAACAATATGATAAAAAAATAGATACCTCAAAGGATGGGAAAGAAATAATTGAAACAGAATTGTTACAAATTTCTGGAGGTATTAATGACTATAAAATTACTTATAATTTTTAAAGATGACAACACAACGAAATATCGGTTCTAAATATGGAACCTTTCATTTCTCATATATTGATTATCCTGGTCCTTCACCAATGGTTGACATCTATTTAGATGAAACACATATTGGTTATGCTAATTATATTAACCTTGATGAGGCATCTGATTTAGAGTTACTTCAGATAGCTAGTCAAATTGATGATTAAATATTGTTATGATTACTGAACAAGATATTGTTTTTATTGAATGTTTATTTGAATTAAAAGATGAGGGATATGATACATCATTTGTAATGAATAAACTTAAAAAATATGCTAAAGTTCAAAACAATAATTCTAACGATACTTCTGAACAAAATGTTATAGAGATATAAGTTTTTTTAATTAACAGGTGGAATTGCAAAATTCCACTTTTATTTTCTATATTAAATAGTATTATAGTTTAATAATGAGATTTAATATATGAGATATTGTAGTTTTTGTGGAAAACCTGAAACATTAACTTCTTTAATGTTATCAGGAGATAATGGGTATATTTGTCCAGAATGTGCTAATCTTGCTAAGAAATATTTGGAAGAAAATAAATCTAAAGCATTTAAGAAAAGTATATCTGATATTCCAAAACCAACCGAAATAAAAGCATTCCTTGATCAATATGTAATTGGACAAGATGCAGCAAAAGAAAGAATATCTGTTGCTGTATATAATCATTATAAGAGAATTTCTAGTCAAAATGTAATTGATGATGTAGATATTGAAAAATCCAACTGTATCATGATAGGTAATACTGGAACAGGTAAGACATTAATTGCAAAGACAATTGCAAAAATGCTTGATGTTCCATTTACTATTGTTGACTGTACTTCATTGACACAAGCAGGTTATGTAGGTGATGATGTTGAAACTATTCTTGTAAGATTGCTTCAAGCAGCTGATTATGATGTTGATAGAGCTGAACAAGGCATTATATTTATTGATGAAATAGATAAGATTGGTCGTAAAAGTGCTAATCCTTCAATTACAAGAGATGTCTCTGGTGAAGGTGTACAACAGGCTCTTCTTAAGATCATAGAAGGTAGTGTTGTAGGAGTACCCCCTCTTGGCGGTAGAAAGCATCCTGATATGCCACTTGTATATGTAAATACAAAAAATATTCTTTTTATTTGCGGTGGCGCATTTGAAGGTATTGATAAGAAGATTGAAGCTCGTTATAATGTTCATGCAATTGGATTCAATACAAATAAAGAAGAAAAATCTTTTAATGAAGAAAATCCACTTAAACATGTATCACCATTAGATCTTAAATCATTTGGTTTGATTCCTGAACTTATTGGGCGTTTACCAGTAATCACATATATGAATGAATTAGATAAAGATGCTTTAAGAAAAATATTGACTGAGCCAAAAAATTCAGTAATAAAACAATATCAGAAATTATTATCACTTGATGGAATTAATCTTAAGTTTGAACCTAAAGTATATGATTATATTGTTGATAGAGCTATAGAAAGCAAACTTGGCGCAAGAGGCCTTAGGATGATAATTGAAGATTTAATGACAAAAGCAATGTTTGAACTCCCTATACAAAATGTAACTAAATATAAAGTTACACTTAAATATGCAAAAAGTATTTTGGACCCTATAACATACAAATAAATCATTAATAATTATGTCAAAGTTACCTTATGGAATTGAAAATATAACTGATGAATCAATTACATTTACTAAAGAATGGATTGAACATAATTTAGATACATGTAAATTTGCTGCAGATAGAGCAAAAGAACTTAAAGATGAAGAATCATTCTCATATTTCAATGGTAGAGCTGGAGTATTTAATGCACTACTTGAATATTGGAAATATAAACATTTAACAGAAGAGGAATAAAAACAATTCCTCTTTTGAAATTATTAATTTCATAACTATATTATAATATAATTTTTAAACATTAGTATATTATGAGAAAAATTTTTCAGCTTATTTTTGGCCGTCATCATTTCACTATTGTAAATCGTTATAATGAAGGTGACATTGTTTTTTGGCCTTCAATGGTTGATTCTATGGTTGAGCCTACTATCAGAATTACAAATTGGAGTAAATATTATGATAAGGATACTGGTGAGGAAAAGATTCTATATGATGGAATTGATATTTATAATGGAACTTCATGGGCTGAAATAGAAGAGCAGGAACTTCAGCTGTTGGCATATGCTGATGAAATTCTTGAAGCTGCTGATCCTGCTGAAATTTATCTAGCATTTAATAAAGGAATACATTTTTTTAGTTGAATATGAAAACATTTACAGAATTAAAAGAAGGAGATTACATTTACTATATTGATCATTGCAAGTTGCGTAAGCAGCTTGTTACTTATGCAGGTGAAAATGAGATAGTAAATGAATATACAGATTGGAGCGGAATTCGTCATAAAACCATTTACAAGAAATTTATAATTAAGGCTGGTAAAGGAACAGAAATTTCTGGGTCTACTAATTGGCTTAATTGTACTGATTTCAATCATTATGGCACTCATAGATTTGCATGTATTGAAGCTGCTAATGAATACATAAAGAATATGATTGCGTGGAGAGAGAAACGTTATGAAAACTTTACTAAGAAGGCAGCATCAGAAAAACAAATACTTGACAGATACTATGAAAACATTAGATGAAGCATTACTTGATTTGGAAAATTGGGTTAGTGGAATGTACCATGAACCATTTATAAATTCTGAATTAAGAAAGAATACAAAAGATAATATTGACTTTATTAAGTTCAATCTTGGTACAATTTTAAATGCTAAGAAGAAAGAAGTACAAGATACTGCATTTGAAAATATTTTGGAATTTGTTTTAGATGACCATCCTATTGGTAAACAATGGAACGAGGATAATTATTTTATACATGCAAGAAATTCTTCATATATCAAACCAGATACAGACAGAGGTCAAGGATATGCATATTATATTAAGCTGTGTCTTGAAGATTGTGATGTTATAATTAAGCGTCTTGAAGAAGAAAATACAGATGATAATGACACAATGTCAATTAAAGAATTGAATGATAAATATTATCATAAGTATTTGTTCTTTAATGGAGATGAAAGTGGCGCTCAATATGTATATGTTGAAAATATTCACAAGAATAAAGATGGATATTTTGAAATTGACGGTATAATGATTGATTATGATCTTCAAGAAAATACAATCAATGTTCATGCAATTGAAAACAAATCTGTTGAAGAATTTTATTATTTTGGGGATGAGTGTGATCCTTATGAAAAATGTTCTGATTTGGATAATGCATTAATGTCAAGGCCATTAGATACTGAATTAGATAATCATATTTTTTCAGCTAAAGAAGTTGCACAAGACATAATAAATATTATTCAAGGAATTTTTGAATATGGTACTTGGGATGTTGAAATTCCTGAATTAGCGGATATATTTAGTAATATTAAAGTATGATAATAACTGATAAATACATATTTTTCTGGAAAGAAAATCCATTTTGTAATTTTACAAAATGTAAGATAAAGTTTGAATATCCAGACTCAAGACCAGGAGAAGAAATTTATTTTACATCTTCTGAGCAGATGTTTATGTGGTTTAAAGCAAAGTTTTTCTTAGATACAGAAACAGCTAATAAGATACTTGATGCTAAAACACCAGAAGAAGCAAGAAAGCTTGGAAGACAAGTAAAGAATTATTCTGATTCTGCTTGGGATAGAGAAAGAGTATATTATATGACAAAAGCAGTAACAGCAAAATTCCTACAAAATAAGGATTTAAGAAAGCAGTTAATAAATCCTGAATATGATGGCAAACATTTTGTTGAAGCAGCTTATTATGATAGAATCTGGGGAATTGGATTTAATGAAAATGATGCACTTCTACATAATGAATCTGAATGGGGTAGAAATGCACTTGGCAAAATTCTTGATGCAGTAAGAATAAAATGCATTGAATTAGATAAATTAATTGATGATTTAGAATTAGAGGAAAAATAAATTATGTTTAAATGTGAAACACATATAATGCAATTTACTACTTTAAAGAATAACATATTCTTTACAAGTGATACTCATTTTAATCATGCAAATATAATTAAGTATGCAATGAGACCGTATGCTGATGTTGATGAAATGAATGAGGCACTTATAAAGAACTGGAATTCTGTTGTAAAGCCTGATGACATAGTATTTCATCTGGGAGATTTTATGTTTGGCAATATTAATAGATTCTGGGAATTTAGAAGTAGATTAAACGGTCATATATATCTTATTCATGGAAATCATGATTATAAGTTAATGTGTGAAGGAAATATTGAGGAAGGATTTGAAATGATTATTGCACAACTTAACATCTGTGTAGACGGACAAAAAATTTATTTAAATCATTTTCCTATGCTTACGTTTGATGGAATATTTAAAGATAAACCAAGTTGGCAGTTATTTGGCCATGTTCATTCAAATAAGGAGCATCCAGGAACAAGTCCTGATTTGAGCAGACTTTCATATTTATTACCTTTTCAATATGATGTTGGTATTGATAATAATCATTATACTCCTATATCATTTAATAATGTAAAAGGTATTATTGAAAATCAAGTGAAACGTAGTAAGTATACATCCTCAATTTAATAGCTAGAATGTCCTTAGCATAAGTTGAAGAAAATTTATAATAGATTATATGATTATATAAATAAAGGAGGAATTATTCCTCCTTTGTTAGTTTTATACCTATATGATATTTTGAAAATTTTACTCGTTCTATATTTAATTTATTTAATTCTTCAATTATGAAAGAATCATACTCATTTACTTGTTTTACTTCAATTATTACATCATCTATTGTTCTTGAGATGTCATTTATAAAATTATGAAAACATATATTAAAGTCTATTGTAATTCTTTCAGTTTTATCTCTACTTACTAATGTTATTCTATCATATGTAATATCTAATGTTTTATTAAGAACAATAGTATCATACATTAAGTTTTTATCAATCCATTGTTTTTCTCCATCAATAACATATGAATCAACAGGTATTCTTGATTTTCTTGTTATTCCGTTTTCATCTTTATCTTTTATTTCTAAAAACTTTTCACCATCAGAATATTCTCTTATTCTTATTTTTTGTCTATGTTGTTCTGAATTTTCATGAGCATTAAACATAATCATTTCTGGTGTATCAAAGTATAATGAATGATACTTAAATACAAAGTCGTCGTCATCATCTATGTCAGTTACTAAATAATAATTTTCTTTAAGTAACCCTAATAATAAATAGAGTTGATTTTTTGTACATTTGTACTTTCTTTCAACTCTATTAAATAATTTTATCTTTTTAGCTTAACTAAGTGAAATAGTCATATCTTATTAAAGTTAATAAATACATTTTTTTAAATAGTCAATTTTTTCATTAACATTATTTCCTACAAATTTAAATCCCTAAGAACAACTGCCTTTATATAAATGAAGTTTTTCTAATATGAAATTGTTAATTTGTTTCATTTTTTCATTCCTATATGCCAGCATCCGCATTCTTTACAAACATATGAATTGTATCTGTACATTTTATATTTTTTTATCCATGAATCAGCATCTTCTTTTGATTCAAATTTTTTCTTTGGTTTCCAAAGACCATTTTTTCTTGTGTAATGTTCACGTTTAATAATGTGTTTATTACAATCTGAACGTGTTGTTTGTTTGGCTTTAATCAAAATAAAATAATGAATAAATTTGATAAATTATACCTCGCATTATATAATGTTATCTGTAAATTCTATTTTATTATCATCTTTATGAACAGCGCTATACCAATCAACTTTTAATTTTTTATTTATTTCAGTAGTAAGATTAAACCTAAATGAATCAAATTTATAATCTATTTTATTTGGTAATTCTTTAGGATATTTCAAAAATACATATAAATTTTTATTGCCTGTATCTTCTTTCTTTATTATTTCCCAATCATAATGATTTGTATCAAACCAATTATTTCTTTTAAGATAATTTATCAATACATCTTCAACTTTATCAAGTAAAGATAAATCAGATATTTTAATGTCTTTATTTAGATGAAGTTTTTCATATATGTATTCATTTAAATTAATTAACATCTTCTTCAAGGGAATCTTTTATTTGATTTAAATATTCATTGACATCTAATCCACCAACTACATTACAATTCTTATAGATTTCTCTGTTTGTTTTCTTTAAACAGTCATTTACTAATTTAAGTGCAGTTTCTTTATCAAACAATAAATCTCCATCTTCTGATTTACCAACATAATCTTCGCCTGGAGTATTGACAAACATTGTTTTTACACCTACACTTTCAGTGTCATATTTAACTATTATAGTATTTCTAAATAAACTCTTTACAATACCAACCTTTAAAACACAATCCTTTTCACCACTTAAAAAGACAATAGCCATAATTCTATCTCCTTCCTCTGGTGTAGAAGTTACATCAATGTCTTTATTAAGATGTAATTTTTCAACTATATAATCATTTAAATTTATCATTTACCTTTTTAAGTAATTTTTCTATATCTTCCTTATCATAACATTTGTTTGTAAATCCAGCTCTTATAACATTTTCATTTCCCCCAATATACTTACTAATATCAAATGACATATTATTATCTAATAAATATTCTAATAATTCAATTGATTCTTCATGATTTATAATTATCATATTGAATTCTGGTGAATGATTAAATGCTTGTGCATCTATTCTTAAATATGGGGGATTTCTTTTTAGAATCTTTAATTTATACTTGTCTGTTCTTCCTTCTCCATTATGATTAGTATATGGTAATTCAATAATTGAGAGTTTCTTCTTTTCAATATTTAATTCATCAATTTTTATGATATTAAAATAAGCATAATCATTTCTTGTGTCATATTCAATTTCAAGGCAAATATCTCCTTTATTATAATTTGAATATGCACTAAGTTCTAAATCTTGATTAAGATGTAATTTTTCTATTATATATTGATTAATTTGCTGCATTATATTGTTTTATAAAATTGTATATAACTTTCTGGTTCTTCTTTTACTTTTGCAACAAATTCTTCTACTTTATCTAAAGCAGCAACAATTCCCTCTGCAAATTTCTTTGTTTCAAAAGAACAATAAGGATCATCGTCATATGAACAGCTTCCAATTTTTCCAATCCATAATTTCCAACTATCTTCTTGATAACCTAATAAGAAATCAATAAATAAACCTTCTTTCTTATCTTCAAGTTTATATTCTATCTTAAGATATTCTTCATTATCATCAAGCCATTTTACTTTCTTATCTGGTGCTTTCCATATAGTGAATTTAATATCACCTCTACTTGTTGATGCAGTGATATCTCCTTTTTCTT
Organism: Clostridia bacterium; assembly: GCA_017404025.1. GTDB lineage: Bacteria > Bacillota > Clostridia > TANB77 > CAG-508 > CAG-269. Next base: position 24,325 of record JAFRDD010000051.1, on the reverse strand, counting down.
CTAACAAATATTCTTTAAGTGTTTTCATAATTAATATTCTTTTGTACTTTCTTTTGTTAATTTTTCAAATGGAACTACTCCATCATAAAAATATGAATGAGGGTCATCTTCATTTGAATCATCATTTGAATCAATATGAAATTTTGACAAATCTAAATCTTTTGTTTTTATACTAAATAATATAATATCAGAAGAATCAAAATCTTCATATGCATCCCAAATTTCATCTGAATTTTCAACATAATAGTAGGCATTTTCTGGATTAACATCAACAAAAAATCCTTGTTTTATATGTTCATATTCAGTTCCTTCATAATCCCAGAATCTTTTCTTAGGAATTTTACCACCTAATCCGTATTTCTTTATATCACTTAATCTTTGCTTTATTGTTGCATGATATACTACATCAGGTATATCCTTTTTATTTTCTTTTAATAAATATTCTTTAAGTGGTTTCATGTAATCATAAAAATAAATTATATATAAAAATAAAAAATGTAGATTCATAAGAACCTACATTTCATATTAATCAAAGAAAGATGCTCGTATAAAATCACCTACATCTAAATAAGTAATACCTGCATTTATTGCTGTCTTTAAATCATTATCTGAAAAATCTCCCTCATATCCAGATGCATCTCCAATCATAACCATATCACCTTTAGTATAATCATTCAATAATTTATATGATTTAATAAAGTAATTAATCATACCAGGATTAGGCTTTCTAAATGGATCTTTCTTATCCATAGAATCACAGTACATTGACTGTACTTCTTTCAAATTAGGATGTTTAATATAACTCTTTATAGCAACCTCAATATATTCTAATTTCTTAATAAATTCTGCTTCATTTACAAACTTACCAATGCCACCTTGATTTGTAACAATAAATACATAATCAGGTTCAAGTTCTTTAATTTTATTCAATACATCAAGTTTAAGTTCCATATCCCATATTCCTTGTGGGAATGTCTTTCCAGAACGAGTCTGAATTAATGTATCATCTAAATCTGCAAATAATACTTTAAACTTTCTCATATACTTTCCTCTCTATTTTCAATTAATGCATTCTTTAATATATTATATCCTTCTTCATCAGTGATGATATAATCATGTTCATCTATAAACTGTACAATATATGAAGTAATTTTTTCTAAATCAAGAGTAACATCATTATATTGAAAATTATATGCACCTATATATGTAACATTATCAACATTTACTAATGCTTTACATAAATATATTCTTTTAGTAATAATATCTGGACTTTTGACATGATCTTTATTACTATAATATCCATTAGTATAATGATTTATTTCAATATATTTATTCATCTTTCTTTTCTTTAGATTTTTCTTCGTCTTCTTTCTTTTTCTTTAATTCCCCATAAATATAATCAATTGGACTGTCCATTACTTTCAAGCAGCATATTTTTCTTTATAGCAAAATCAAATATCTTATCCATAAATTCTTTATCATATTTGAATGCTGGTTTATGTATCTTGAAATTTCTTCCTTCTTCTAATTCAAATCCAGGTAACTGTACAATTAAAAATTCAACATCATCTTCAGTTGTTCCTGCTGGAAGATATTCAGAATAAATTAATGCTGTCTTATAAAAATAACCTTGCATAGTATAGGTTATATGATTACAATTATCATACTGCTTAGCAGGCCCAAGTAATTTCTCCCACTTATTTGAATAATCAATACTCTTACTTGATTTCCAATCAATTATTACCCACTTACCAGTTCTTTTATTTCTAAATAAAGCATCAAAACGGCCTTTAATATAATAGTCACCTACTTTATAATAAATAGTCTTTTCTCTTGCTATAAATTCCATATCACCTGACTTCATCAATAATGAATAGAAATTATCAAATGAAGAAACAAGTCCTTTTAATCTTTCATCTCCTTCAATGTCATTATCAAGTTTATACATCTCCATATCTGCATCTGTGCCAGTTAAACGTGCTCCAATATAATCATCAAGTAATGAACCATACTGTCTTGATGCTGCACCTTTCGCTTCCCACACTGCTTTTATTTCTTCCTTTGACATATGATAATATTGAGATTCTGGATTATCATAATGCTTATTGTAAGTATTTTCAAGCATTCTTTCTTGGTCAACTGGTTTAGCAATCAATCCAAGAGTTGCAGAAATAGATAAAGTTTTCAAACTTTTATCAATGTCTTTAAAAAATGTAATATCTGCCATATCTTTATTTATGATATCTTGTTATAAAATCAATCAATAGAATTGTTTCAGGGTCTTCAGCAATATATGATAATGTTACTGTGAATAATGTCTTATGAATAACAACTACTTGCTCATCATTTGGTCCAATGTATATAGTATTATATACATCTATGTTCATATATTCATTAACCCAATAAATGATTATTGTTGCTAATATTATTAAAATTATCACGGTCATAGCTGAAATTAGTTTAACATTTTATATAATATAATAGAAAAAATGCATATATATATTCAATTTATTTTGAATTTTACTATTTTAATACTATATTGATTTTGTAAAACATTAAAAGCATTTATTATGAAAACATTTGTCAATGGAAATTCAGCAATTTCTGTAGAGTTTGATAAGAATTTTATTCTATCAGGCATTCATAAGCTTACAAGTTATCATAAGAATTGTAAGCAGACCTCTATTATGTTTTTTGGTTTGATTGTTACTTTCGGATTTTTTGCTTAATTATGCATGCAATTATTGAAGTAATGATTAACGGGGTAGTTGAAGAGAAACCTCGTTATGTTAAAACATTCGGTAAATATGCTGGGTGGACTGATGACATTTGGAAAGCGAAAATTTATCCAACAAAAAATGCTGCAAGAAAGGCTGCTGATATGTTAGAGAAGCATATTGTTGATTTTTATAATAAAGGATATACTACATACGGTTGGGATTACAATCCAGATGGAACAGCATATCCAACGGCAAAACAAATAAATACAATAGTTCACGAGGTTGAACTTAAAATAATTAATTAATGAAATGGTAGAGATTTTTGATTTTAGAAAGTACGGAGGGGAAAAGATTTCTAATGTAATAGATTACGTTAGAGATTATTATTTGACACATGACAACATTGATGTCATGGTTGCAACTGACTCTCAAAGCAAAGGCTCAAAGACAAAGTTCTGCACTGTTATTGCTATGTATGATAGAGGCGATGGAGAACATGGTCATGGTGCACACTGTATTTCTAGCAAATGGAATGTTCCAAGATATAAGAAGGAACAGAGAGCTGAAAGACTTCTTAAGGAAGTTGAAGAGTCTATAAACATTGCAAAGTCATTACGTGAAAACGGAGTAAAGATAAAATATGTTGATATAGACATTAATCCTAATCCTGGTCAGAAGCAGAAGAATAAGTCTAATGAAGTATTTGATGCTGCAAGAGGTTGGGTTGAGGGAGAAGGATTTGAGTGTAGATGGAAAACTCTTGGTGCATTGTTTACTACATATGCTGACTGGGAAGTTAAGAGAAAATGAAAATAAGGACAAATAGACCAAGAACAAAGATCTATAAGGTGGTTACTACAAAGCCACCTATAGATCTTATTCATAAACCTATGACAGTAAAACAACTATTTTATGAATATCTAAGATCTGATTTTGGTGTATCTGAAGAAGAACTTGATAAAGTCAATAAAACAAATGATACATTTACTGTTGTAGATAATTTTAGTAAAGTACTTACATTATTCACTTATTACACTGGTTGGGAAGTTCAATCTGTATCTTCCTTTATAATAGGTTCTAGTTTCTATTATACAATAACTTTTTACAGATATATTTGAATTTATAACATTTCTTTCTATATTAATTTGTAATTAATTTTAAAGAAATTATGACTGATTTAGAACTCTACAACAAAGCAAAAGAAGCTTACTACAACGGAGAGCCTATCATGGATGACTTTGAATTTGACGAGCTTGAAAAGAAACTCGGTCTTGAAAATAAGTCCTACATCGGTGCTAAGAAAAATCCTTCTTACACTGTTAATCATCCGTTCCTTATGGGTTCTCTTGCTAAGGTTCAGATAAAGGAAGATAACAGCGGAAACATTAATTTTGCTGATTATCTTAATGAAGTTAACAAATATATTAATAGGAATGGAGCTAACAAGTTTATTGTTACTCCTAAGTTTGATGGTTGTTCATTTGAGGCTGTCATTGAAGAAAAGAAAGTAAAAAGTATTTCCTCACGTGGAGACGGAGAATTGGGCAAGGACCTTTACAAGCACCTTATTAATAAGGTTATGCCAAATGTAAAGGCAATCAATGACCAGAATTCAAATATTGGTTATGTTCTGCGCGGAGAGGTTCTGATTGACAAGTTCATTTTTGAACAGAAATATTCTGAGTTTGTTAATCCTCGTTCTTTTGTTAGCGGAATTCTTAACAGAGATTATACTGAGGATGCCCAATATCAGGAAATGCTGAATGACCTTTCAATTGTCATTTATGACATCAGAATCAAACTTGATGATGGAAGCGGTTATGCTGATATTGATTGGAATGAATTCAATTTCCCTGATTCTCCTAAGTATTTCTTTACTATTAATTCTGAAATTACTTCTGAGGAATTTGAGAAACTCTATAATGATTTTAATGAATATCGTTCTGAGGACTGTCCGTTTGCTCTTGACGGTATTGTTTTCAAACCTCAGGATGAATTCCGTGAAAGTAACATCGGAATAATTGAACATCGTCCTAAGGACTGTGTGGCTGTTAAGTTTGCCCCAATGCTTCAGGAAACTGAGATTGTTGACATTAAGTGGCAACTTTCTAATAAGACCGGTGAATATACTCCAGTTATTATTGTAAATCCTGTGATTATGGATGGTAAGCAAATTACTAAGGCTTCTGCCCACAATTATGGATATGTTCTTGAGAATAAAATTTCAAAGGGAACCAAGGTAATTCTTTCCTTGGCTGGTGATATTATTCCTTTCATCTACAAGATTACAGATACTTCTGCCTTTGATGAAAAGAATATCTGTATTGATACCACTGATTGTACTATTGATGGTGTTCACCTTTATAAGAATCTTTCTCCTGAAGAAATTACAAAGAATAAGTTCTTGGCATCTGCTCGTTCACTTGGAATTCCTTCAATTGGACCTGCGGCTGCTGAAAAGATTTTTGATTTCGTCAAGATTGAATGCCAGGGAGATGAATTCTTTGGTATTGAACCTAAGGAGGTTCCTGATAACATTCTTCTTATTCAGCCTGTAGATATTAATCGTGGTCTGGGTGGTAAATCTGGTGTTAATGCTGCTAAGGCATTCAATGATTACCTTACTAAAATGACCATCAAGGATATCATTATTTCCTGTGCATTCAACATGTGTGGAGAAAAGGCAGCAGAACAGATTGTCAAGTTTATGATTGAACCTGGTTCTGAGGATTGGACTTCCCTCCCTGGTGTTTCTTATAACTGGTGTTTCAATGATAATTCCCCTGAGATGATTAAGGTTCAGAAGATTATGAATGCAATTGGAAAGACTGTTGACCAGGAACGTCAGGTTGCTATTGAAACTAAGAAAAATCTTGGAGATCAAATTCCTGTGATTCTTACTGGTGAACCTAATGATTATCTTTCCAAGGGAGATTTTCTTGCTAAGCATCCTGAATATAGAATGACTGGTTCTTGGAAAGAAGTTCAGATTGTATTTACCAATTCTTTGGATTCCAATACTGGAAAGATGAAGAAAGCCCGTGAAAAGGGAATTGAAATCAGACTTTATTAATAACTATTAAAATATTACAAAAAAATGAAGATTATTGAAAAGTACAAAATGCACAAGCTTGAGAAGGTGCCTATTAGAATTGTCTTGAATTCTAATTTTGATTATAAAGATCATGACCTTAATATTTTAAAGGCCTGTCTGAATGCTTGGACTAAAGAGGATGCAAAATATATTCCTCTCAAATTTGATTGGATTTTTGTTGATCCTGAACAAAAAGAAAAGATGTTTTTCATCTCAACTAATCTTAAAGAACTTAAACAGTTTAAACTTGAAAAGATTGCAGAAAATAATGATATTCTTTCAACTGCATATATGAATTCTGCATTTACATCTGCAATATTTTCTGTATATGATATTATGGGTAGTAAAGCTGCAGCATAAAAAAGATTGAATTTATTATGATAACTAAATGGTCAAAAGATGGTAATAAATGTTGGTCAGTTGAATTTGATAAGCTGACACTAAATAATTTACTTAAGATAAAGTCAACAAATCCACATAAGGGAGTTGATTCATATTATGAAAAGAATGTTTGGGTTCTTGGATTTAAATTTACTTATGTTGATGTAAATTATGATGACATTATCTTTATAGAGCTAAAGCCTGAAGATAATTATACTTCAGATGAAAATTCTAAAAATGTAAAGGTTCTTAAAGAAACTTTAACAGCATGGGTTAATAGTGGAACTTACATTAAGCAATATCCTCCATTCAATTGGAATTTTTATGTTAAAGATAATGGAGAATATGTGTTTTTCTTAACAGGAACAAAGAAATGGTTTACTGAAAATAATTTAGGATGCTTGACTAATTCATTAAGAGAAATTACATTTAATAATGATTCTGAGGAATGCTTTCCTAAATATAATCCGTATGAAACTAATAAAGTAAAGAGAGTATATAATTATAATTTGTAATTTAATTATCAATGTTCTGGTTTAAAGCTAATAACATTTGGAAACATTCAACTAATTCTTATTCAAATAATTATGTAAAAGATTATAGTTTTAGTTGTTTTGAAGATAGATTTTTTAATTCTAATTTAGTACATTGTGTATTCAAAACTGACTCTGCTTATTGGGAAGGTGTAGAAGCACGATATGGAACACCAGAATATGAAGCAGAACGTAATGAAAAACGTCAAAAGAAATTATTTATAATATATATCGGAAACTTTATTATTGATGTAAAAGAAGATATATTTAATAAAATATGTAAAGAATGTCAAAAGAAAGATGATACTAAACAATATATTAAATAAAATGACAAAATAAAGATGATAATAATTAATATATTAAATAAAAAAAGAGGTTCATTAAGAACCTCTTTAATTTTTATATTGTGCCCCATAATCTATCAAGTCCAGTAAATTCAACTTTACTTGTAGAAGTATCTGCATTCAATTTAATATTCTTTGATACCAAGTAAATAGTATTTGAAATATCTCCGCCAACATATGTGTCACCACATACATATGTCATACTTGCTGCATTAGCACCCCTTGCTTTACCTAAATATGTAACACCGTATGCAGTTACATCTCCTATGTCTTGTGCTAAATTAACATCTCGTTTAGCATTAAATGAACCGCCTAAAGTATTTACAGTTACACCTTGATAAACAAATAACTGGAGTTCTAATGTTGTATTTCCTTTTACATCAGCAGTACTCTTAGCAGTAAATGGACCTCCTGAAGTCATATTTCCTTGTCCATTTATAGTAAGTGTTTCAAGATTACCATTTATGTATTGTGAAGCATATGTAAAATCATATGATCTATACATACCTGAATTATTCTTATATACATATGTATAACCAAGAACATCTTCATTATAAAGATATGAATATGATCTTAAGTTCTTATTTTCAGGATATACACCAGTCTTTATAAATACTCTTCCAGCATCTGTAATATCTTGTACAGAATTATATGTATAAGAATCTGTTAAAGTTATTTCAGTTCTTGTATATGAAAGTTTACCTTCATGGTCAAGATTTACATTTGTTATGAAATTATATGTACCATTAGAAATATAATGAGTTTCTGTTGTTGGGTCATATGTGAATGCACCAAATTCAGCTGAGAATTTACCTTCTGTTGTTTGTGACCAAGCTTTAACAAAATCTTTAGTTCCATTATCTGTTAAACTGCCGTGTCCATCACCGCCTGATAATGAAGTGTATGCATATGTTAATGTATTGTCATGTGTTACACCAGTAACAGGATCTACATAAGAAGAAAGATATACTCTAGTTATTACACCGCTTTCATCTCCAGTACTTCCTTTTATATAATTAAGTCCATATGATAAAGTACCTTGGTCAGCCTGATGAGAATGTTCTGAATCTTGTACAACAATTGGAGTATAACTATATGAAAGTTCACCATCAGCGCTAATTGCAACACCGGTTAAAACATTTGTAGGTGTCTGTCCAAGGCATATATATGTTGGTGTCTGTCCTGCTACAGTATTTGTTGGTGTTGCTGTACTATGGTGACCTCTATTTGCATATATATATGTATAAGAATATGTAAGTTCTGTCATCAAATCTGTCTGTGTTAATGTAACATCAGTGATAACAGGAATACCCATATTTATTATACCATTATTTCTAAGTACATCAAATTGATTTATAGTTGCATTTCCATTTGTACTAATCTGCCCTTGATTGAATGATATGCCTCTATTTACTTGAACTGATAAAGAATATGTTGTATAACTAAGTCTTCCATCATCTGTTATATGAACATTTGTTAAAACTTTATTTCCTTCAGTATTCTTAGCATTAGTTGGATCTTCAGTAATTATATGTAGATTTTCATTAATTACATTCCAACCAACATATGTTGAAACTTGTGCATTATCAAGATATGATATAATCATATCACCAGCTTTTACATATTCATCTCCAACATAACCTTCTGATGTAACTTTATATACTGCACCTCTTGATGTATCTGGAATTCCATGATGAGCCACATCTATTACATTAGGATCATCATTAGGGTCATAGAAATGTTCAAGTGTAATGTTCCCATTTATTGCATCTGCTGGAGTAACTGTACCGCAATATCTTAATGCATCATTTGCTTCAATTAATGAATCAACATATTCCTTTGTAGGTATTCCAACTACATTATATGATATTGTATGTTCTAATGAAGTTCCTTCATTTGTTATTGATATTCCATTTAAAAGATATGCAAAATTAGCATTGCCTTGTAATTGGTTTTGTGTAATGTATAATTCATGTGAATTAATATTATCATGTAAATCATTAAGTGCAGATGAAATTACATATTCAGTTTCTTCAAAATACTGTTGTAATGGTTTTGAAGAATCTGGATTTGTACCATCATACTCTGCTACACCATAAAGATACATATCACCATTTTGCATAATGGTTACTGCATTCTTTCTATCATCATTACCTGTGCCAATACCAACAGTATGTATAGAGTTTAATGAATTTCCAAAAACACTATCTTCAGAATGAGATACATTATATAAACCTTGTGCATGTTCATATGAATTATATGTATAAGTCCATTCGCCTTCAGCATGACTAATATTACCAATAGCATATGATGATACACCTTCAGCATGAGAATCATTTCCATATGCATAAGTATGCCATCCTTCAGAATGTGAACCCATACCAATTGCATATGTAGAACTACCTTCAGCATGTGATGTGTTTCCAGAAGCATATGTACGATAACCTTCTGCATGGCTTCTATTTGCTTTAGATATAGTTTGATTACCTTCTGCATGTGATTGAGAACCAACTGCTATTGTGCCTACACCTTCAGCATGTGAATTAGCTCCTTGTGCATGTGTATTCTGTCCTTCAGCATGTGAATTATCTTTTGTTGCATTAGAGTTATTACCTTCTGCATGAGAACTAATTCCTGATGCATATGTATAACTTCCTTCTGTATGTGAATTTTCTCCAAATGATTTAGAACATTTTCCTTCTGCATGAGAACCTATTCCGATACCATAAGTAAATATACCTTCTGAATGAGATGACTCACCATAAGCACATGCAGAATTACCTTCTGCATGTGCATAATTAGCATTTGCTATTGTTTTATTTCCTTCAGCATGTGAAGTTATTCATGATGCTAATGTCTTATCACCTTCTGAATGAGCAAATGCTCCAGAAGCAATTGTTGCTCTACCTTCTGCATGAGCAAATGCTCCAGGATATGGATCACCGGTTGCAGGATCAACACCATCAGTACTTACAATTGTATTACTTTCATAATTACCACCAGTAACTGTTTTACATCCTTCCGTATGAGAACCAATTGCACCAGCTGTTGTTTCTGTACCAAATGCATTACTATAATCTTTTTCTGCAATATTATTATATCCCATTGCTACAGAATGTCCACCAAGAGCTGTAGAATTATTTCCAGCTGCAAGTGAATATACACCTCTTGCATAAGCATTTGTATCTTTTGTTTGAACACTTAATTCTCCTTCGCCTCTTTCCCAAACTGAACTACCTGCAACTTCAGCATACTGTGAATTTCCAGTACCAAAATATGCATTAAATGCAGGAAGATAAATCTGTCCTTCATCTCCAATGAATATCAATGAATTTTTATAAATTTCTTTCATCTCATCATTGATATCTACACCATGACTTATATATGTGAATAATTTACTAGCAATGTTAGTATTGAGATTTCCCATTATAGTTTAATATGATACAATTTTATAAATAAAAATAAAAATTATAGAAACAACAAAGGAACCTTTGTTAAGGTTCCTTTATAGTTTAGGCATTGAAAAACTTGGTAGTTTAGGCATTGAACGACCAACATTATTCATCATTGAATTATAATTTGGTGTTCTACCTAATCCTGCATATTTCTTTTCATCATCTTTATTTTTCTTTTCTTGTTCTTTCTGTTCTTTATTTATATCTTCAAGCATATATTCATATTCAAAATATACCAGATTATCTATCTCTGATGGTTGAATATGATATTCTTTACAAATATAAAGTTTATTTCTTACCAAATTTCTTACGTCCACTCGCCATATTGAATAAAGAACGGATTCCATCTTGAAAGGAAATAGAGGCAGTTACCTCCTCACCGCATACAGGACAAGTTTCAATAAGTTTAGTACTTGGAACAACTGTAATATTATCAATTACTTCATTCATAAATGAGAACATTTCAGTATCCCATTCCTTGAATCTTGTTTCATATTCTCTAATCTGACGTTGTGCAATTGTCAAATCTTTTGAAATCTTTGGAGCAAGCCAAGGTAAGAACTTAACAAATACATTATCAACTTTCTTTCTATTTTGAACTCTATCAATCAGCCAAGCCTTGATATTTGCATCTTTCTCAAGAGTAGGAAGATAAAGAACAATATTTTCAGGCCAATCAACATCATATTCTGAAGGATCAATCATCCAATTCTGTTCTTCCTGAGAATAATATTTCATAATTTCAGGGTCTGGTAAATCATAAAGAAGGCTCTGTGAAGTAAGTCTAAATGTAACAAGATTATCACATGAAGGACATTCTTCAGTAAATTCTACTTTACTTTCACCATTAATAAATGTATATTCTCTAATAAGAAGTACAAAAAAGAATCTATCCCAAGAACGAATATTGCCCCAAGGAAGATTACCCATAGGAGTAACAATAGTAAGACAGTATTTTAATATTTCATTAAATACATCATCAACTGAATTAGGATTTTCATCATCAATAGTTGACCAGTTTCTGATTGCTTCTACTGTTGCAGGACGAATCTTGAACTCCCAATCTTCTGGATAAAACTTTGCTCTATCACCAAGAAGTCTCTTATCAACATCCATCCAGCCATCTCTAATCTCAGCTCTTTGTCCAATTTTTTCACCTACCTTAGTAAGTTTCTTTTCCTCAACAAGTTTAGCATCTTCCTCTTTATCAGATTCAGCATAACCACCAATCTTATGAGTTAATTTTGTACCAAGATATTGAGATGCTTCGTTCTTATAAGATGACTCTTCCTGAGGTGCTTCCTTTGTGTTAGCAGAATCATCTATCTGTTCAGAAAGGATTCCTTCAAGATTTTTATCATCAACTTCTCGCATATCTATATATTAATATATTTTTTGTTGTTTAATTAAAAATAAAGTTCTATTTAAATTTCAGCTCCACAATATGGGCAATACTTGAACTTATTATTAAGTTTTCTTCCACAGCTTGAACAATATAATTTAGCTGCATCCTTTGATGTATAAGGTTTTCTTGAGAACGGAAGAATCTTAAATGTCTCAGTTCTAAATGGTAAATATTCTAAATCAATATCAACAGTTGTAAATCTTTGATCTGAATGACTACCTTCTGCTACTCTACCAGTTTCAATTAAATCAGGATTTATTGATGTATCAATAGATGCCCAAGAAATAGTACTGCCATCTGCTTGTGTTTTTTCACCATGTGAAAAACTTACTTGTTCAGGTTCAATTGAAAGACTTCTTGAACAAGACTTGCTTGAACTTGCAGATGATACTGCAGAAATATTAACTGAAGCAGTTGGTGTTGAAAATTCAGCAACATCTCCGGTTGTAATACTTGAAGAATATAAACAAGTATTTTCAGCACTTAAATTAGAAATTGAATTTGCATCTGATGAAATTGAAGTATTACAATATATGATGTTGTTATCCCACCAAGGTGTTGGATTAACCCATATATCTCTATGAATTGTTGAAGGATAATGATAATGATTAATTTCAATAGGCTTCTGTTTTCTATAGAATTTAACTACTACTTCACCATTATGAGCAATAGCTTTCTCAACTACTGAAGATGAACCATCAACAGTATAAACAGTAAATTTGAATTTCTTGGCCTTGTCAGTATATCTTTCAAGCCACATTCTTTCTCCAGGATGCAAAATGATAATATTAGAAAGTGGTTCATTATCAATTAAAATTTCTGCACCAATTTCTGTAGTCTCTGGATTAAATAATTGAATTTGAAATTCATCACCGTCATTAAGATATACGGTTCTTGCACAGTCAGAAGTTCTGTACTCTTTAAGTAATGATTTTGAAACAGCTAATTTAGCAAAATTTGTTTCATTGTTTTTTGATTTTAAAGTATTCATAAAAGTTTATTAAGATATATTTATAAACTCTATAGGGATGAATTCCATTCTTTAGCAAATGTCAAAAGAAGCATACACTTCTCTTCAAACCTATAAAATGATATCTTTTATATATAAATATAGTTTTTTGTTTTGAATTTTTACAATAGTTTTCTATATTATAATTGGGTTTTGGAAAAACTTTTTCATGATTTGATTTTTTAATTATTAAACATTAACTTAAATAAGGACGCTGGGAAGCGTCTTTATTTTTATATATAAATACATTTACTACATTATGAAGAAAACATATATTATTTTAGGAATTGTATTTTTATGTTTAATAGGAGTATTCTTTTTAATACCAAAAACACCTAAAGAAGAAATATTTATGCGCACATATATAGAACAAGTATGTTCATATGAGCAATTTGATTCATTATGTATAGCTGATGGAATTCATAATGATTTAGAAGAATGGGATTCAGTTGTATTTATTGATGATTCAACTAAAACCCCAATAAATCAATATATGTATGTTATTGAAAAGAATGATACTATGATTGTATATTCAGTTATTCCATCTGATTCTACAATATTTATAAATAAACGAATGTCTATTAAATAATGAGAAATTATGGTTTTAAAATGTCAAAATTAGATGGTACTGAATATGAATTTAAAGTATCAAAAAATTTATCATTGCCTCTTTCATATTCATATAAAAAATATTTACCGCCTATACTTAATCAGGGAGAAAGAAGTATTTGCGTTCCTTGTGCATTATCTGCCCATTTAGACTGGAATTATAATGTTGATAACAATGGAAAAATATTTAAAGAAAATAAAATTCTCTTAAATGATATATATGAAGTAAGAAAAGATAAGATGAAGGATGGAATGCAGATTAAAGAAGCACTTGATTATCTTAGAAAGTTTGGAGTAAAATCAAAAAATGGTTTGATGAAAATAAGAAACTATGCTAAAGTAACTTCAACAATTGCCCTTAAATATGCATTAATTATGAATGGACCTTGTATTGGTGCATTAAGAGTATATAATGAAAACAAAACAGATTTTTGGAATAGAGATTTTAAAGGACAAGATTTTTTAGGAGGGCATGCTGTAGCAATTGTTGGATATGATGAAAAAGGATTCATAATTAGAAATAGTTGGGGAAATAGTTACGGGAGAGGAGGATATTCAACAATATCTTATGATGAAGCTAACAAGTTCTTAGAACTTTGGACAATATATGATTAAAAAAAATGGAGGTAATCAAATACCTCCATTTTTTATTATCTACCTTCTTCTTCCACCACTATTAGTTCCACTGCTTCTACTTCCGTTTGAACTGCCTGTACTTCTATTTGGTTGACTTCCTCTATTTACAGTTCCTCCGCCTGTTCTTGGTGGATTATTTTGATTTACATTAGGTTGTCTTCCAGGATTATTTCCATTATCTCTTGGCCTGTCATTAGGTCTGGTTTCAGGTGGTCTATTTCCAGGTTGAGGTTTTGCTTCAGGCCTTGATTCTACTCGTGGTCTCCTTGGTGGAGGTGGTTGTACTCGTGGTCTATAGTAATAAATATGTGTACCATTATATCTTGGATAATAATGATAGTAATAATCATATATTCTATTATATGAAACATGATGTCTTATTATACCAGTATTTTTATCAACATATTTATATATACTATTGACATCAACTACACCACTAACATACATTTCATATATTTCAGGAAAATGTAGTTTAAGAGCTTCTATCTTATCAGAATAATTTCTGTAATAATATCTCATAAAATGATACTTAATTTTATAATCAATAGTACCATCATCTAAAACAATTTCTTTCATAGAATCTACATCCAATACACCTTCCATATAATAATTATGAAGTTGTGGATAATAATTAGCAAGAACATATGAAATTTCATCCATTTCATTTACTGTTCTCCTACTAACATAATTAGTAGTTCCGCATGATACTAACACTGTTAGCATCAGCATAAGTATCAATAAAAATTTTTTCATAGCTTAAAAAATCTGTTCATATTTAGAGGCGTTAACAACAATGTCTCCTAATTTCTTTACATTAATCTTTTTAGAAACAAGACTTACTCTAATCTTATGCTTAAAGAAATCATCATTCATTTCAGCATGATTCATAATGAATACTGACTTGTCTTCTTCAAAGTTTTCTTTAATAAGACTTAACATAGTATTTCTGGAATCTGCATCCATATTACTAAACAGCTCATCAAGAAAGATTACATTGAAATCAACATTTGAAATAATATTTTGGAATATTCCAAATATGATTGCAATATCAAGTGTTTTCTTTTGTCCAGTACTTAAGTTACTGTAACTAATTTCCTTACCATAAGTATCTACATAAATATGACATTTGAATTCTTGGTCATATTCAACTTTATATGGTTGATCTAATTTTTGTATATAATATTGTATACTTTTATTGATGTGAGGGATAAGTGTATTTAATAAATTATATCTTAATGTTTTAGTGAATAGTTCATTCATTTCATTCCATTCACCAATCTCAATATCATTCTTATCAATCTTTTCTTTAACAGTCTTTAATTTTTCTTCTTGCTCTTTAATAAGATCATCATAATTTGAATTTACAACCCTAAGATTGTTTTCAAATATCTTGATGTCAGAATCAATTTTATTAATCTTATTTGCAAGATCTTTCATCTTAAGATTCAATTCATTAATCTTAGGCTCATATTCTTCTTCAATCTGTTCAATCTTTTCTTTTAGCTTCGCTTTCTCATCATTATAATTGTTTACTAATTCAGCATACTTCATCATCTCTAACCTGTGTTTTTCTATATGAGATGCATCAATTTTACTACCGCATGTAGGACATATTCCAGATTTGAAAGTATTATAATATGATTTCTCTTGCTTACCTAAAGTTGATGCTTCGGTAATTTTTCTTTCTATTTCTCTTATCTCTTTATTTACTACATTTATCTTTTCATCTTGCTCATCTTCAAGTTCATTTCTTTTAGTTTTCAATTCTTTTCCTTCATTTACATATCCTTCTCTTTCAGAATCTAATGCCTTAGTATCAATAGAAAGTTTTATTTCTCTTTCTTGTTGTTCTTTCTTTTCTTTAAGTCTTGCTATCTGATTTTCAGTTTCTGTATAAATAGCATTAAGTTTAGTTGATTCATTTACTTGGTTCTTCCTTTCAATTACAATCTCATTATTATAATCAGTAAATAGTCTAAAGCCAAATATGTCATCAAGGAATTGTTTTGTATCAGCAGGATTCATGTTTGCTAATGATTTTGAGAATGCATTAAATGAAATGATACACATTCTTGTTACAGCTAACTTAGGAACATCAAATATTTCTTCCTCAAGTATTTCTTGTGTATTTCTTTTACTTGATGCAGAAAGAGTCTTACCGTTTATTTCAACAATAAGAGGTTCTCTAATATTTCTTTTAATATGAACTTCTTTATTCTTAGAAACAATATTCATTTCAACTTCGCATTCTTGTGTATTCCAAGCAACAAGACTTGTGTTATTTTGGCCTTTTACTACCCCATATAAACCATAAAGAATTGCTTCTGCTAATGATGTCTTACCAGCACCAATAGGGCCTGATAACTTTATAAGGCCATCAAGATCCATAAAATTAAAATATGTTTCTCCATAAAGAGATTTAAAATCTCGTATTCTTATATCTTTAATTATCATAAGCAAACTTAATTTATCTTTGTTTCAAATGAAAATATATCAACATCAAATTTTGATTCAATTTCTGGTATCTTTTCAATCATATCAGGATTCAATACAAAAAAATCTCCAATCTTTCTATAAAATTCTTTATTGTATTCTCCTTTATTTTTCAATCTATTATAGAACTCTTCAAATGATTTAGTAATATAATGATTGATATGTCCATTATCAAAAAATATTACACTATCAATAATATAATGAGGAAATCCATCTGATATATGTAAATTTGTATTTGTTAAAAACCATTTATATCTCAAAAATGACTTACCTAATTCATATTCATTTTTTGATGTATTAGTTGTAAAATAATCTGCTAATTGTGATATATCAATATCTCCAATATATGTATCAACTACAGAATATTTTCCATGACTTGGTTCTTCAATTAACCCACATGCATTATAAAGTTTCCATAAATATGTTATTTGATTTACATCATCATTCACATTATAAAGTAAATCATCAATAGTCATATTATTATCAAGAACAAGATATTCATCTGGGTCTAATTTAATAATCCAGTCTATATCATTATAATTCTCTAAAATATAATTAAAACATGTAATATCTTTAAGTTCAACTGAATCTGCTTTTAAAATATTATCATAAAAGTCAATATTAGTAACTTTAGAATATTTATTTATTATATCTAAATGTGAGCGACTACCAGCATCCTCAAACAATATGAACTTATTAAATCCCATACGAATATGATATTCAAGCCATTCCTCAAGATAACGATGTTCATCTTTTATGTTTGTAAAAATTGCTTTAATCATTTTGAATTCTTTGTTTCAATATATTATACTTATCATTCAAATGCTCAGGAATGTTACTTTCAATATAATCATTAATATTTGTATTGAATCCTGATGCTGAAACTAATGGCTTCTCAATTTCCTCATCATCTAATACATGAACTCTTATGTTAGCAAATGTATATGTTGTCTTAAGTAACTTCAACTGATCAATATATTGTGCTTTATTGATATTGCTTGCTGATACACATATCTGCATATATGAATTTACAAAATCTTCTTCAGCAACTGTAAATATGTCATCATTAAATATTCTTTTGAATGAAGGCGTTGTTACATTTTCAATCTTGTCAATTATTTTGAAGTCTTCTAAAAGATAAAGATATCTTGGTTGATTTATATCTCCAAATGTCAATTGTAATGCAGCACCAAGATTATGGAGATTTCCAATTTCATCATCATATAAATAATGAATATGTCCTGAATATACTGGGATTCCTTTTAAAGAAGAAATTCTTCCGCCTGGCCATATAGTTAAATCTGCATGACAATAAATTGCTTTTACTTCTGTACCGAACTTATATTGATAAAGCAGGTCATCAAAATGGTCTGGATTTTCTGTCCAATACCAAGGTAAAAACAATCCACCATGTCCATCATAATATGGGTCTTTATTAACGAATCTTACATTTGGATAACATTTTCTAAATTCTGGTCCAAATACTAATTCATATGCATTATACTTATCAAACTCTTCAAGAGGTGAATAATAATCATGATTACCTGCAAGAAAAATTATTTCATAAGGATATTGAAATTTTTCTGCTAATTTACGAATAATGTTCTTTACTTCAATTCCTATCTGCTGATTGATTGAATATCTAATATCAAATAAATCCCCAAGAAATACAATTCTTTCTAAATCAGGATTATCATCAATAATTTTAAATATCTGTTTTTCAAATAAATCAATTTGTGTTTCAAGCCAGTATGTTGCATTTGTTTTTACACCAAAATGCATATCTCCTATCAACAACTCCTTCATCTACTATCATGAAATATATTTCTTATTATAATAAAATAGAAATGTGAGCCTATTCTATACAATTCTTTTACAAATAAAAAATAATTTATGAAAGTTTCTATATTTATTATATATTGATAATAGTAAAGTATGGTAGAATGTTTCGTTGCAATTAATGTAACTTATAATGATACATTATTAAATGATAGCCCATATCCAATTATATTTTATTGGGATGGAGAATCAGATATAATCAATGATATTAAGTCAAATGATAAATTTGTAAAAATGATATATAAAAAATGTCTTAATGTTAGAATGTATTCAGATTCATTTATAAATCTTTCATATATAAATCATGAAGCAGTAAATGTATATAGTGAAAAAAGAATTTCCATTGAAGAATTATTTTCATTTGATGAATTAGATAATGATTTTATGTATGGTTATATTACTGAAATATTATTTGATTTATATAATAAAGTATTTAAAGAAGAATATAAAAGAAATGATTTAGATGATCTTAATCTTAAGTTTGAAATATCTGATATAATTAAAAAAATTAAAGAACATATCCAAAGACCAATTTCAAATGAAACAATAATAAATTATGTTCGTTCTCAATTAGATGAAAGATATAAATTAGAACATAAAAATAAAGATTGGCTTATAGAACAAGTACATAATATAATAGAGGAACCTACTGAATAGGTTCCTTTTTTAATGTTTATATAATTATGAAAAATTATTTTTATATATAGAAATATGTTAACAATTATATGAGTAGATATAATGATTATAGTGGGAGCGGAGGATGGAGTAATACTGGTTCAATAAATATTGATTATGAGGTAGAAGATAGACTTAATACTGGTAGTGGAACTAGTAGTGGAACTAGTAGTGGAACTAGTAGCAGTTCATCTACTTCGCAGCAAACAGAATCTGTTACTACAGGAAATACTTCTCAATCATCACGTTCTGTAACTGTTGATACAGGAAGTGGAATTAGTTATGGCACATTATCATACAATAGTTTAAATTATAAAAACGGTACATCATTTAAAGCTTCTATTGTTGGTGGTATAACTGTAACAAACTTTAATAATACTTGGAATAATATTCCAAGTGATTATCTTAATAGTCTATCAAGTGCTTTTAATGAAGTATTTAATTTAGGTAGTACAGAATCTGCAAAATTGTTTTTACAGTCAGTTCATGCAAATAGCGATAGTGTAATAACAATGATAAATTATATTATATTTACAACTAATATTGTTAATCATGCAGATAGTTTTACAATAACTTCTCATAAAAATGATGACTTTGGTTTTGACTGGAGATTTAGTTATGGTGGTTTTTGTTATTTTGATGTAAGATTTGAAAGAGCATATGAATTTAATAAAGTAAGTCAAAGTGCAAGTTCTGGTTTCTCATATGATTTACAGAATTTTAAATCAATTAAGAAAGATGAGAATGGCAACACAATATCTCAAAATTCTGTAAAACTTGGATTTACTGTTGTAAATAAGCCATTATCTCTTGATATAAATTATGCTGATATTAAAGATTTCTTATGGTTTAATGTTGCTGCATATTATAAACTTAATGAAGCATCAGTAATGTTAACAGATAAGAATGGAGTAAGTTATGAAATATTACTTTATTCTGATGTTAATGAAGAAGAAAAGAATCCTTTAGCATATGATTGTACTTTAAATAAGTCTAGAACAGAATATGAAGCATTACATAATAAAGCTGCATTAGCTTATAGATGGCTTGCTGGAGAAATAGGTTATGGTTTTTCAGAAGTTGATAGTAAAGCAACTGTAATGAACATATATAGTGCATATCTTTCTGAAAGAAATTCTGAATTCTATTATTATAAAGAAACTAACTTAAATAAAGTTACTCATACAATAAAAGCATATTTACCAGGTTTAGTAGATTATATAAATTCTAAAAGAACTGGAAATATAAGCAGTAATGAAGATCCATTATCATATGATGAACTTGTATCATTAAATGTAATATTAAAATATGAAACTAATGCTGTTACAGAAGGTGCATATTCATTAACTGCAATTACAGATGCTCCTGCATTTCAAGCATATGCAAATACTCACTGTTATGTAGAATATATAAATGCAAATTATAAATTGCATAATAAATTTGTTCCACAGATAGAAGGAGAACCTGAACTAATTGCTATTTATAAACTTAATTCAGGTGAAACTAAATTCCAAGGAAACATATCCGTTTTCTATGGAAATCAAATAATGTATAATGAAAAATACCAGACATCTGAAGATGTTAATAGTGGTGTTACAACATATGTGTCAACGCCAAAAGGCAACCCATATACAAAGACTGTATTATATTATTCATTAAAGAAATCTGGTGATGCATTATATGTATATGTAAATAAATCAGATAATGGTGATTTTTATCTTCATAAATTTGTTTCTATTTCATTAAGTGATGATAGCGGTGGTACATACAAGAAAGCAACAAATTATACATATAATATAACACAAGATACTGTTACATTACATAATATTGATGTAAGTGTACCACAAGTATCAAAGGGAGATTCATTAGTATTGATTGATGAATCATTCTCAGGAAAGACAAGACATTATACTACATATACAAAATTAAAGATAGGCAATTCATTTGCTTACTATGGAGTTAGAGCATATGCTAAGAAACCTTCTGGAGAAGGTGTAGATATAAAATATTTTGATAACACAATATATAATTTAGGTATCAACAATCTTACATATAATGTTGATGCTGAAATTGTTCAACTTATACCAAGAACTGAACAGCAGAACATATATTCATTTGCAAATGGTGAAGAATATGTTTTATTAAATAAAGCATCAACAAAGATTGATGTTACAGGAAATGGAGCTGTAACTGGTAAAGACATTCTTAATGGACAATTGAAATTGTCTTATGAATTTAAGATTGACGGTACTGAGCAAATGCCAAAGTATTCAAGACTTTATACAAACTCAGGGGATGTAATATTAAATACATATGCATATACAAATACCGGATTTGATACATTTAGTATTGAATATTCATATATTGTAACAGAAACTACTTCAACATATAATCATATTGTAAATATTTCTCCTAATGTTCCTATTGAACTTGGTTCAACAGTGTATACATATGCATTTACTAAGTATAATACTAGAAATGAAATAGAAGAAAATAATATATATGAAAGAGTAGAAGAATATGTACAGATTCCTTCTGGTAATATTACACTTGAAATATTTAAGAATGTAATAAAGGCATCTGAAGAAAGAACAAATTCAGGTAATCCTGCTCCTTATGGAGAAGATGTATATTATAAATATTCATCAGAAAGAAAAACATATTCTCCATATAAATATGATGATATAAAAGGTTATTCATCTGTTCCATTGAATCTTTATGTAAAATATGTATATTATGTAAAAACATCTGAGCAAAAGAATACTGTAGAATTTGGTTCTGACAAACCATTTAGATATAAGAAAAATGCTAGTTCAACAGCCACATATGTTGTATGTGAATCATTACCATCAAGATCTGATTTAGATAGTGGTGTAGCATACTATCAGTTAATAGATGATGAATATGTAAAATATGATGGTCTTGTTAGAAATGGTAGTATGGAATACTATGGATTCAAGGTACGTCCTTGGAAAGAAATGAAAGGTGAAATTTCTTTATCAAGTGGAAAATTACCATTAAATTCATTAGATAAACAATTTACTGATTATAATGAAATCTATGTAAAGCAACAATATACACCAGTAAATCAATATATAAAGCTTTCAAATTCAATAAAATCAATTTATGACTTAAAAGCTAGAGGTGAAAAATTATATAGAAGAACTGATTACATTGATTATATTGCATTAGATGATTCTGAAACAATTAAGACAATATATGATATTGATGTAACTGGTAACACAATATATGCATCTGATGCAGATATTTCAAAAATAATTCCATTAAATGCAATTAAGAATGCATTAGAATCAATTTCTGATGCAGTATATCCAACAGAATCAGAAATTCTTCGTTCTAAAGAAGGAGAAACTAATTATAGGTATCGTATAACACAATTCTCTGTCAATGGTGAAAAAATAAAATATATAATTTCTTTTAGTGGTATTTATACTTATGTCCCATATAGCAATATGGAAATAGTTAAAGATGAAACTAATAAGTATACTGATGGAGAATGGATATCTAAAGATGAAAGTATCTGTATTAAAGCAGAAGCATTAACTTGGCCTTCTAAAGATTATACTGATAAGATAAAAGGTGTTCAAACTGCTCTTAAAGATTATAACACAGAAAATATTTTATTTACTAATTTATTTAGCAGACTTACAGCAGATGATTTAGCAACAGCAAACATTGGAACTATTAAAGCAATAAATAGTACTGAAAATAATCCAGGCTTTAGATATTTTTATAAGACAAATGATGGATTTGTTGCTGTTGAAGATAATGAATCTGTAAAGATGATTTCTGGTTCATCATCAACATCATATAATCGTTTAGTTGGTTTTATTCAAAAAGATTGTGAAGTGCATTCTAAATCAAATCCATCTAAAGATAATTATTATCCATTTTATTGTAAAGGAACAAATATAAATAATATTTATGAAATAACATATGATATTCATATGTCAATAAATAAAGACTATTTCAATTCTTCAAGCAATAAGACATATAATGGTAAAATTATTGGAGATAAGAATGGAATATATATTGATACATATCATTCAACATGTTATTTTACTGGAAACAGTGCAGAAGATTATAATGGAAATGATGTTATAAAAACTAAACTTATAAATGTACTTAATAATTCAAATTATAATACATATATATCATTAATAAATGCTGGTGATAGAAATAATGCTGAATATATAAAATATAGTACATTATTTGGCTCTGTAAAATATGATACACTTGCATTATTTAAAGAAGGTGTAACAGATTATTCATTATCATCTGCAGTAACAACAGTATCATCATTACCAAGTGGATCAACATATACAGAAGACATATTCTTAAAAACAAAGTTCTTCTATCCATCATATACATTTAATGATGGAATTCATGTTGATGCAAATGGTGCATACTTTACCAATGTAATGGGATTTGATAGTGAACTTGGTAAGACATCTAAGAAAATATATTTGAACAACCATATCATAAATATTGATAAGTATAATTATAAGAAATCAGAATATGGTTTAGTAAGTGTTGATTTAGATACATTCCAAAAAGAAAAACAATCTGTATATGATTATTCAAAATATTACATTCAATATAATAATGCTAGTGGTAATCCTGTTCTTGAAAAATTAAATCCAAATTCCGAACCACCTACATATTATATAAATGATTCAACATATACATTATATACTAAAGTACTTCAGGAAGCAATAATTGAATATGATGGTCTTGATGATACACAAGCATTGGATGATGATAATAATCCACTTATAATCAAGATGAACAATTCATTTTATGGATTGATATTCAATACTAAATTAGAAGATGAAATAGATTCAGAATTCATTACATTTGATAATGGTTATGAGTATCTTAATGGAACACCAATAATTAATCCTACTTGGAAAACATCTGTTTGGGAATTTGATTCAGGTGATAATGTTGCTGGTGCTAATTCAGGAGAAGGTGGAGAAGAAGGTAATGGTGGTGGAATAACAACAACAATTCAAACAGATAAGCTTGAATCAATATTAAGATGTGCTAATGATGAGCTTTATTATAACAATTATAAAGAAAGTGAAATAACTGCTTGTCATTTGTATAAC
>JAFRDD010000050.1 GCA_017404025.1 Clostridia bacterium | reverse complement strand
ATATCAAGATATTTTTCCATAAGTTTCAAAAATTCTGGGCGTTGTTCTTCAAAAATTTCTACACATTCTTGGTAAATATTTCCAAGACTTAATTGGTTTTCATAATTTAACATGATTGAAACACTCCTTCTTTTTAGTATATTATTGTTAAGTTGATATGTTAATTATATACTAAAAAGTGGAGTGATTCAATAGATTTATAAATAAAAAAAGTCAGTATTTGCAATGCTTTTAGAGTTTTGCAAACGACAACATTTTTCTATGTTAAGGATGTGAAAAAATATGGGGTACACAGCTCTTTATAGAAAGTTTAGGCCTATGACTTTTTCTGAAGTAGTAGGTCAAGATCATATAACTACAACATTAAAAAATCAAATAATAGCTGGAAGAGTTGGACATGCATATTTATTAAATGGTGGAAGAGGAACAGGAAAAACATCATCTGCAAAAATTTTGGCTAGAGCAATAAATTGTTTGAATCCAAAGGATGGAGAGCCTTGTAATGAATGTGAAATATGTAAAGGAGCAATTTCAGGGTCACTTACAGATATAGTAGAGATGGATGCTGCTTCAAATAATAGTGTAGAAGATATAAGAAGTATAAGAGAAGAAGTGAATTTTTTACCAACAAAAGCAAAATATAGAGTTTATATTATAGATGAAGTTCACATGTTATCTACAGGTGCTTTTAATGCACTTTTAAAAACATTAGAAGAGCCACCAGAGCATGTAAAATTTATTTTGGCAACGACAGAACCACAAAAGTTACCTGCAACAATACTTTCTAGATGCCAAAGATTTGATTTTAAAAGATTGTCAAATGAGAGTATAATAAAAAGATTAAAAGTAGTATGTCAAGAATCTAATATAGAAATTACAGAAGGAGCACTAAACATTGTCGCAACTTTATCTGATGGTGCTATGAGAGATTCTCTTTCAATTTTAGAAAGATGTATTCAAGATGGAGATAATAAAATTGATGAAACTAAAATTAGAAATTTAGTTGGAATACCAGAAATTACTTATATTTACAATATAACAAAAGCTATTATCAATTATGATGTAAAAAATGCATTACAGTCAATAGATGAGGTTGTAAATGAGGGGAAAGAATTAAATAATTTGTTGTGGGAAATGATTAAATATGTAAAAGATATTTTAGTATTAAAGTCATCAGGAAGAATAGAATTATATAATGAAGAAGAAATAAAAGGTTTAGAAGAACTTAGCAATTCGACTGATCAAAATAGATTATTAAAATTGATTTATAAATTGTCAGAATTAGAAAATAATATAAAATGGTCAACTCAAAAGTTAATAATGTTTCAAGCAGGAGTTATTAATTTATGCAACAAGCAAGAGGAAAGTACAGAAAATTTGTTAGAAAGAGTTGAAAAAATAGAAAAATATTTAAGAAGCGGAAATGTAAGGGTACAGGCTAATAATGTACAGACAAATAATTTACCAAATAGAGTAACAATAGAAAGCCCAGTTATAAAGAAAACAGAAACAAGTAGTGTGGGTATTCAAACTAAAAATACTAATATATCTACAAAAAAATATCCTGAAAAATCAGAAGAGTATTGGCCACAAATAGTAAGTGATTTAAAACAAAATGGAAAAATAGTATTATATACGAATTTAATGAATTCAAGGGCAGTAGAATTAAATGATATGACAGTCGGAATAGAATTCCCGAATGGTTTAACGAGTTTTGGAAAGACTGTTTTAGAAAAACAAGAAAATATTAATGAAATATCCAAATTGGTTTCAATTGCTTGTGGAAAAGAAATGCAAATAAAATATATAGATAAATCAGTTCCAAAGCAAGAGTTTAACAATGTGCAGGATATACAAAATTTAGCAAATGGTTCTGATATACCATTTAATGTAGTAGAATAAATAAAGGAGGAATTAAAATGTCAAAAAGAGGTGGATTCCCAGGAGGTATGGGAGGATTCGGAGGAATGAATATAAATAGTTTAATGAAAGAAGCTAAAAAAATGCAAGCAGATATGGAGAAAGGGCAAGCAGAACTTGCTGAAAAAGAGTTTGATGCATCTGCTGGTGGAGGAGCAATAACAGTTAAGGTTTCTGGCGCAAAAGTTTTAAAAGAAATAAAGATTTCACCTGATGCTGTTGATCCAGATGATGTAGAGATGTTACAAGATTTAATTATTACTTGTGTCAATGAGGCTTTAAGAAAAGTGGATTCAGCACAAAGTGAACAACTTGGAAAATTTAATATACCAGGATTAATGTAAGAAGGATGTAATGAAAGATGTCATATTATTCACCATCAATAGAAAAATTAATAGAAAGCTTTGAAAAGTTGCCTAGCATTGGTCATAAAACAGCTGCTAGGCTTGCTTTTTATATTTTAAATTGTTCAGAACAAGAAACAAATGAATTTATTACTTCTATTGTAGAGGCTAAGAAAAATTTGAAATATTGTAGTAATTGCTATAATATTTCTGATACTGATCCATGCCCAATTTGTGCTAGCCCTAAAAGAGATAAGTCATTTATATGTGTTGTTGAAGATGTAAGAGATATAATTGCAATGGAAAAAACGCATGAATTTAAAGGTGTTTATCATGTGTTGCATGGTTCTATTTCACCAATGAATGGAGTTGGACCAGATGATATTAAAATAAAAGAATTACTTTCAAGGCTTATGGATGGGCAAGTTAAAGAAGTAATACTTGCAACAAATCCTAGGGTTGAAGGAGAGGCAACTGCTATGTATTTGTCTAAATTAATTAAGCCACTAGGAGTAAAAGTTACAAGAATAGCACATGGAATACCAGTTGGTGGAGACTTAGAATATACAGATGAAATAACTCTAACTAAGGCATTAGAGGGAAGGAGAGAAATTTAGAATGAAAAGCGATGTGAATTTTGAAGCACAAGAATTTAAAAATGTTAAAGAAATAATTTGTTATTCTGCTGAAAAATACGGGGAAAATATTGCTTTTACTATAAAAAATAAAGAAACAAAAACATATACAGATATAACTTATAAAAGACTTTTAGAACAAGTAAATTGTTTAGGAACAGAATTTTTTAGTATGGGCTTAAAAGGAAAAAGAATAGCTGTGATAGGAAAAAATAGATATGAATGGGCACTTACTCATTTAGCAAATTTATTTGGAGGAATAGTTTCTGTTCCATTAGATAAAGATTTACAGTTAGATGAATTAGAAAATTCATTAATTAGAAGTAAAGCTGATGCAATTGTGTATGATTCAAAATTATCAGATTGTATAGAAAAGATTAAAGAAAAAGATACTACAAATATCACACAATATATAGACATGGATAGTTTAAAAGAACTAATAAAAAAAGGTTCTGAAAAATTAGAAAAAGGAAAT
Source organism: Clostridia bacterium (assembly GCA_017404025.1). GTDB lineage: Bacteria > Bacillota > Clostridia > TANB77 > CAG-508 > CAG-269. Next base: position 17,424 of record JAFRDD010000050.1, on the reverse strand, counting down.
AGAGATTTTGTAGATTATAAAATAGATGAAAATTCTATGAATATACTATTGTTTACTTCTGGGACAACTTCAAAATCGAAAGCTGTTATGTTGTCACAAAGAAATGTAGCTTCAAACGTTTATGCTCTGCAATGTGTAGAAGACGGTAGAAGTACAGATACAAATATTGCGTTTTTGCCTTTTCACCATATATTTGGTTCAACATGTTTGATTTGGACTTTGGCTTGTGGCATGAGAAATGTTTTCCCAGATGGGCTAAAATATATAAAACAAAATTTAAAAGAGTATAAAGTAAGTATATTTGTAGGTGTTCCACTTTTAATTGAAAGTATTTATAAAACAATAATGAAAGAAGTGGAGAAACAAGGGAAAACTAAAAAGATTAAAATGGCAATTAAAATAAGTAACTTTTTATTAAAATTCCATATAGATATTAGAAGAAAATTATTTAAGCAAATACTAGAGGCATTAGGTGGAAAATTAAGAATGGTAGTTTCTGGAGGGGCTCCAGCAGATAGCGTTATTTCAAAAGGTTTTAATGATTTAGGGTTAGTTGTTGTACAAGGTTATGGATTAACTGAAACTGCTCCAGTAATCGCTGCTGAAGATTTCAAACATATTAAATATGGTTCTGTCGGAAGGCCTATGGTTCAAAATACAATAGAAATAGTTAATAAAGACGAAGATGGCATAGGAGAAATTAGAGTTAAAGGACCAAATATAATGCTTGGATATTATGAAATGGAAGAAGAAACAAAAAATGTACTAAAAGATGGTTGGTTCTATACAGGGGATTTAGGATATTTTGATGAAGATGGTTATTTATATATAACTGGTAGAAATAAAAATATGATAGTTTTAAAAAATGGAAAAAAGATTTTTCCAGAAGAACTTGAAGCTCTTGTAAACAGATTAGAATTAGTAGAAGAAAGTATGGTATTTGGTATGCCAGATGAAGAGGATAAAAATAATGTAAAATTATCTGTTAAGATTGTTTATAATGAAGAGGTTGCAAAACAAAAATATCAAGATAAAACAGAAGAGGAATTGTATAAAATAATTTGGGAACAAATTAAAGAAATAAATACAACTTTTCCTCAATATAAACACATTAAAAATATGATTTTAACAAAGGAAGAGTTAATTAAGACAACGACTAAAAAGGTAAAAAGACAAGAGGAAATGAAAAAGATATTAGGAAAATAAAAAAAGTTGCCAAAGGAACCGTCCCCTTGGCAACCCTTGGCAACTTTTTTATAGTAGTATTTTACATATATCTCTACTTGCATTTTTGTTAGCTAAAATATTAGTGTTTTCCATCATAGTAGCAAGTTTTTTTTCATCATTTAACAGATTTTTTATTATAGATTTTGGATCATCGTCTTTTCTAATCCATACAGCAATACCTTTTTCTTCCAAAAATTCTGCATTTTCTTCTTCTTGACCAGGAATAGGGTTAATGATAATCATAGGTAAATTAGAAGCTAAGCTTTCAGAAGTAGTAAGTCCACCAGGTTTAGTTACAACTAAATCTGAAATGGCCATATATTCTGGTACTTTATCAGTATATTCTAATATTTTAACAAAATCATTTTTATCACAAGTATCTACTGCGGTCTGAAATGCTTCTTGCATTTTAGGGTTTCTGCCAGCAATAGCTATTATTTGTAAATTATCAAAATATTTTACAAATGCTTTAAAAATATTTACTGTACGTGACTTGCCAAGTCCATATTCTCCTCCACCAAAAAATAATACTGTTTTTTTATTTTCACTAAAACCTAAGCTTTTATAAATTTCTGATTTATCAAAGGTTTGGTTAAATTTATTAGAAATAGGAATTCCTGTTACATATATTTTGGATTCTGGAATTTCTTTAGATAATAAGTAATTTTTCATTTTGTTATGTGCAACAAAAAAATAGTCATTAAAGTCATTCCCAACAAGCCATTGGTCGTGTGGGGCAAAGTCTGTCATAATTGTTGCAATTTTTGAAGTTATTTTTCCTTTTCTTTTTAAATAGCTACACATTTGAGTTCCAAATGGGTGTGTAGATATAATTAAATCAGGTCTCTTTTCTCTTAGTAAACGCAATAATTTTATAGCTAAAATTTTATTTGAACGTGATGAAAGATGTGCAAGAGGCCCTTTTTGTGCATCTGAATATATTCTTCCCCATGCCCAAGGTGCTTTTGTTGCAATTTGTTTGTAGGCCATAGTTGTAACTTTATCAATTGCTATATTTACATATTTAATGCAATCTATAAGTTCTATATCTACATTGCCATAATTTGCTTCAATATAGTTTTGCATCGATTTTGCAGCAGTTAAATGTCCACCACCATATGAAGCATAAAAAATAAGTATTTTTTTCATAAAATCAATCCTTATATAAAATTTACATTAATACATTTTAACAGAAAAAATTAAAAATTGGAATAATTTTAATAAAAAAATACAAAATATATTTATAAAGTTAATTTAGGGAGAAATTTTATGAATAAGTTAATTGATTGGAAAAATAGATTAAAGAAAGGGCATATGCTAAGTATAATTGTTGCAGAATTGGTTATAGTAGGAATTTTAGGTTTTATTTTATATCAAAAACAAAGAGAATATAGGCAAGCTTCAGAAAATAGTTATAATATGGCTTTTTATGAACTGGTAAATTATGTAGATAATGTAGAATCTTATTTAGCTAAATCACTAATTTCTAAAACGCCTGAACATGGCGCAGAAACATTAACAAATGTATGGAGAGAAGCAAATCTTGCACAAAGTTATTTAGCAAGACTTCCAATAGAAAGTCAAGAATTAGAGAATACAGAAAAATTTTTAAATCAAGTAAGTGATTATAGTTATTCCCTTTCAAGAAAAAATATTTATAAAGAGCCTTTAGCAGAAGAAGATTTAAAAAATTTAAAAGAGCTTCATGTGTATAGTCAAGAATTAGAAAATACATTAAATCAATTATCTGAAGATATAAATTCAGGAAGAGTAAAATGGGGAGAATTGGCTAAAAAAGGAAAAGAGGCATTTGCAACTCAAGTAACTAATATATCTAAAGAAAGCTTTAGCAATGTAGAAGAAAATTTTCAACGATATTCTGGGTTAATTTATGATGGAGCATATTCTGAACATATTATTAATAATGAAATGAAAGGTTTAACGGGAGATGATATAGATGAAAATGATGCAGAACAAAAGGCTAAAAAATTTTATAACGAAAATAAGGTTAAAGAAATAACAAGATTAGGGTATTCCGAAAATGCAAGTATTCCATCATATGATTTTTCTATTACAACAGATGATGATGTTCATGTAAATATATCAATTGCAAAAAAAGGAGGACATGTTGTTTACTTAAATTCTGATAGAAATGTTAATACTGAAGTGATTTCACAAGATGAGGCTAATGAAATAGGAAAGAAATATTTAGATGAAAAAGGTTTTAAAAATATGAAAGAAACATATTATTTAAAACAAGAGGGGATTGTAACTGTAAATTATGCTTCTATTCAAAATGATGTGGTATTATATCCAGATTTAATAAAAGTAAAAATAGCTTTAGATAATGGTGAGATATTAGGGATTGAAACAACAGGATATTTAACTAACCATATAGAAAGAGATGTATCCAAGATTTTAATTAGTAAAGAAGATGCTAAAAAGAATTTAAATAAAGATTTAAAAATAAATAGTGAGGGATTAGCAATAATTCCAACTGAATGGAAAACAGAAATCTTATGCTATGAATTTAAAGGCACAGTTGATGAAAGGGAATTTTTAGTTTATATAAATGCTGAAAATGGCAGAGAGGAAGATATATTGGTAATTACTGATACACCTAATGGAACATTAACGATGTGATTTTTGGGGTTTTGGGGAACAGCTGCTTTTGGGAACAGTTGCTTTTGGGGGACAGTTGCTTTTGGGGGACAGGTACAAAAAACATAATTGAACATTTCTGTTTTTTGTACCTGTCCCCCAAAAGCAACTGTCCCCCAAAAGCAACTGTCCCCCAAAAGCAACTGTCCCCCAAAAGCAACTGTTTCCAAAAATCAAAAAAAATTTAACAAAAATGTGACAATATTCTTCATAATATGATATACTAAATTATGTGAGGTTGATATAGAAATGAAACAAAATGAAAATGTTTTGAAAGAAGAAAAAAATCAAAAGATATTAGCTACTGAAATTCCCCAAACGGAAACGCCTAAAGTAGAAATAAAAAAAATAGAGGAAGAAAAAGTGGAAGCGCCAAAAACAGAAATTAAGAATGTAGAAACGCCCCAATTTGAAATAAAAAAACAAGATATAAATCAAAATAAAAAGAGAAGCGGTAAATTTATGCTTTTGGGATTTTCAATTTTAATTATTATTTTTGTTCTATTAGCAGTATTTGTTACAGCTACAATAATAAACAGGCAGAATACTAATATATATAAAGGAATATCTATAAAAGGAGTGGAAATTTCTAATTTAAGTAAAGAAGAAGCTAAAACAAAATTAAAAGAATATTTTAGAAATAGTATTCCAGAAGAAATTGTTTTTAAATCACAAAATTATGAAGCGTCTATTCCTTCTTTAGCATTAGAAATTGATTTTAAACTGGATGACGCAGTTGATTTAGCATATAATGTTGGTAGAGATAGTAATATATTTGTTAATAATTGGAATATTCTACAGGCAAATTTACAAAAAAAGAATATTGAGCCAGTTTTAGTTGTAAATGAAGAAAAAATAAAAGGAATTTTGAGAGAAATATCTTTAAATTTGCCTGATAGAACAATTGAAAGTAGTTATTATATTGAAGATAATAATTTAATTATAACTAATGGAAAATCAGGGTATGCAGTTGACATAGATAAAATGATACCATACATAAAAAGTAAAGTTGAAAATCTCGAATTAAATGAAGAATATTTAAAAATAGAAAAAATTAGTAAAGAACCATTACCAATAGATATAGACAAAATTTATAGTGAAATTCACAAAGAAGCAAAAGATGCATATTATACACAAGAACCATATGCTGTATTTGCGAGTGAAGATGGGGTGGATTTTGATATTTCAATAGAAGATGCTAAAGCTATGATAAAAGAAGAAAAAGAAGAATATGCAATTCCTTTAAAAATATTGTATCCAAGTGTAACTACTAATATGATAGGTATGGAAGCTTTTCCAGATTTACTTGCAAATTTTTCTACAAATTATCAAGCTAGCAATGTAAATAGAACAACCAATTTGGTTTTAGCTTCAAATAAAATAAATGGAACAGTAATAATGCCAGGGGAAGTCTTTTCATATAATAAAGTAGTAGGAGCAAGAACAATTGCTGCTGGATATAAAGAAGCACCTATATATGTTAGTGGAAGAGTAGAAGATGGATTAGGAGGAGGAATTTGCCAAATTGCTACAACATTATATAATGCAGTAGTTTTGTCAAATTTAGAAATTGTTGAAAGGTCTAATCATCAGTTTGTACCATCATATATTGGAGCTAGTAGAGATGCTACAGTAGTTTATGGAGCTATAGATTTTAAATTTAAAAATAATAGAGATTATCCAATAAAAATACAATGTTCTGTATCTGGCGGAATAGCTAACTTTAAAATATATGGATTAAAAAATGAAGATGATTATGACGTGGAAATATCAGCTAGAGTAACAGGTTCAACAGCAAATGCATTATATTCACAAGGATATAAAACGTTGAAAAAAGATGGTCAGATTGTAAAGACAGAAGTTCTTTCAACTGATGTATATAAAAAACATTAAAATTTAGGAGAGTAAAAATGAAATTTTTAACAGTAGAAAATATATTAGAACTTACAAATGGAAAATTGATAAAACGGAAATAGAGAGTTGATCTGTAAAGATTATTCGAAAGATACGAGACAGATTAATGCGGGAGATATTTATATAGGAATAAAAGGCGAAAATTTTGATGGAAATCTTTTTTGGAAAGAAGCTTTTCAAAAAGGTGCTGAAGCTGTTATTATTCAAAATATAGATTTTGATGCAGAAGATTTAACAGAGTTTGAAAATAAGACGATAATTAAAGTTGATAATACCATAGAGGCTTTATATAAAATTGCAAATTATAAACGAAAACTATACGATATACCAGTTATAGCTGTTACAGGTAGTGTTGGTAAAACCAGCACAAAAGATATTATTGGAAATGTAATGAAACAAAAATATAGAACTTTAAAAACAGAAGGTAATAATAATAATAATATAGGTATGCCATTTACAATTTTGAAATTAAAAGATGAAGAAATAGCAGTATTAGAGATGGGAATGAATCATCTTGGAGAAATTGATTTATTGAGCAAAATAGCTGAGCCAACTATTAGTGTTATAACTAATATTGGAACATCTCATATTGGTAATTTAGGTTCAAGAGAAAATATTTTAAAAGCTAAATTAGAAATTCTTAATGGAATGAAAACTAAAAAAATTGTAATAAATAATGATAATGATTTACTTCATGATTGGTATTTGAAAAATAAAGAAAATTTTGAAATAATTACTTATGGTATAGATAATAAAAGTGATGTTATGGCGAAGAATATACAATTAGATGAGAGTGGAAGTATATTTACTTGTGAATATGAAGATACAAAAGTAGAAGTGAAAGTTCCAAGAGGAGGCATACACTATGTATATAATGCAATTTGTGCAATAGCTGTTGGATTAGAAAATAATATTAATATTAGTGAAATTTTAAAGGGAATAGAAACAGTAGAGTTAACTAAGAAAAGAATGGAGATTATTAAGCTAAATAATGGAGTAAAATTATTAAATGATACATATAATGCAAGTTTTGAATCTATGCAAGCAACACTTAAATTTTTAGAATGTTATAAGGAAAATAGAAAAATTGCTGTTCTAGGAGATATGCTAGAACTTGGAGAGTTTTCAGAAGATTTGCATAGAAAAGTTGGAAAACAAGTGGTTGATTCAAAGATAGATATATTAATTTGCACAGGAGAAAAAACTAAATATATTATAGAAGAGGCTAAAAATAAAGGAATGAAAGATGAGAATATTTTTTATTTTGATAACAAAGATGAAGTTGTAAAATATGTTAAAAAGATTTGGAGAGAAGGAGATATTATATTATTTAAAGCTTCTAATGGAATGAAGTTTTATGATATGGTAACTACTTTATCAAGTAGTTTCTAATGAATTGCCAAGAGAACCGTCCCTTTGGCAAGAAAAATAAAAAAATCCATAAAAACTATGGATTTTTTTGTATTTTATGTTATAATAAAAACACCTGATTAAGGGAGGATGTAGTAAATGATTTTTAAGGATTATTATAAAATATTAGGATTAGAAACAAGTAGAGTAACAATAGATGAAGTTAAATCCGCATATAGATTAGCTGCAAAAAAATATCATCCAGATGTAAATATAGGAGACAGTTTAGCAGAAGAACGCATAAAAGATATAAACGAAGCATATAGAATATTATCTGTTCCATCAAGTAAAAAGAAATATGATAAAATATGGAATTCAAATGTTGGAAAACAAAAAATATTTAATGGAAAAGGTGATAATACTTCAATATTTAATATATTTTTAGGAAATGTAGATAAACAAAATAAAAAAGAAAAAAATCAGCCAATAAGAGGAGAAAATATAGAGACTGCAATAAATATTAATTTATTGGAAGCATTTAATGGAGTAGAAAAGAAAATTGCTTTAAAAGATGCAGAGGGAAAACAAAAAGTATATGTAGTAACTGTTCCAGATGGAATATGTGATGGGGAAAAAATAAGATTAATAGGTCAAGGAAAACCACGGGAAAAACAATGGAAAAAATGGTGATTTATTAATAAAAATAAATATAGAAAGTAATAGAGATTTGAAGCTAAAAGGACATGACTTATATACTAATTTATACATAACCCCATGGGAAGCTGCACTTGGTGGAAAAATTGATATAAAAACAATAGATGGGCAAACAAAAGTATATATACCTCAAGGAATGCAAAGTGGAGAAATAATAAATATTCCGGGAAAAGGATATAAAAAAGGAAATGGAGATAGAGGAAGTTTAATAGCAGAAATCAAAATAATGGTACCAAAAAAATTAAATGAAGAGGAACAAGAAATTTTTGAATATTTGAGTAGAAATTCAAAATTCAATCCAAGAAATCCATAGTTTTTATGTATACAATATTGACATAAATGTTAAATTATTGTATAATTTAAGTTAGTGATTACACGAAAACAATCTATGGATAAACATAGAAATGAGGTGTTGTAAAAATGGATATGTGGCAAGGTAAACACTTTAGCATTACAGATCCACAAGGGGTAAATACAGTAATATATCAAATAAATAAAACTGAAAAAGAGTTTTTGAAGGAAGCTCCTAAATTTACTATTGAAAGACTAGACTATACACAAGAACTTAGGGGAGATATGAAAAGAAAAACTTTTTATATTGACAACCCTTCAGAAAAAGAAGATCATTTAGTAATTTTATCTTTTGGAAAAGATAGAGTTGTTGTTAATATGGGCATATTAGAAGATGACAAAATATCAATAAGCAAAAAGCCAATGCCTTTAAAATTTAATAGTTTATATTCAGAAAAAGAACATGAATATACAGACTTTAAATATACACCAAATTTAAGAAGACCTATTTGCATTATAGACCCAGAAACAGCTGAAGAAATAAAACCTACACTATATTTTGACGAAAAAACTAATGAGGTTAAAGGAAAATGTAAATTAAAACCAAACAAATCTTATTTTGCCTTTGAAATTAGAGACAAAAAAGAAAACTAGGAGGAAGTTAAATTATGAGTAATCCAAAATTCGAAATTGAATGTATGATGTGGAGCAATACAAAAGAAAAGAACAAATGGGAAATAGTAGATGATGAAAATGGAAGTTATAAAATGGTTCCAGATTTAGTAAATTTAAGAGTAGAAGAAAATCCTATTATAATAGATGAAGAAAAAGCTACAGCTTATAGAATTATTAATGGAGAAAAGCAAAATATGGAATATAAAAATGCACAAAAAATTAAGAAAGATAGAATAGAACAAGGAAAAAGAGTACAAAAAGTAAAAGAAAAAAGAGAAGCTGAAAGAGCAGAATAATTTATAATACCAAAGAGTAGGTGATAACAATGAATTATAAAGTTGAAGGAGCATTTAGCAAAGTATCAAAAAAACTAGGGATAATAGCAATACTATGGTTAGTAATAACCATAGTATTTGTTGCACCTGTGGCTTATAGTATTCATATGGCAAATACAATAAAAGGATTTGATACAGCAATATTTATAGAGACTGTAGGAAAATCAATCACGAATCCATTTGGAACTATAGGAAACATTTTTACTGTAGGAGCATTTAGTGAATTTATTTCTGTATTTTTAGTTGTAACAATATTATTTGTAATTGGATTTTTAATAGGAATGTTAAAATCAAGTCCTAGTAACCAATATACTGATATTGAACATGGTTCAAGTGATTGGAGTCAACATGGTGAACAATATAAAATGCTTAGTAAAAATAAAGGAATAATATTAGCAGAAAACAATTATTTACCAGTAGATAAGGTAGGAAATGTAAATGTATTAGTTGTTGGACGGATCTGGTTCTGGTAAATCATCTTGTTATTCAATACCTAATGCATATCAATGTTTAGGTTCTTACGTATTTACAGATCCTAAAGGAGAGTTATATGATAGAACAGCTGGTTATTTAAAACAGCAAGGATATAATATTAAGGTATTAAATCTAGTAAGACCACAATATAGTGATGGATATAATCCATTATTGCACATAAAGAGTGGATTAGATGTAGATGTAATTGCTAGTACAATAGTAAAAGGACAGAAAAATGAAAATTCTAGTTCAGAACCTTATTGGGATGATATGGCAGAAATGCTATTAAAGTCATTAATATATTATTTAATAGCAGTAGCTCCAGAAGAAGAACGTAATTTAGCAAGTTGTGCAGAATTAGTTAGAGCAGCAAACGCAAATGGTGGAAGCAATTTGCTTACAGAATTAATTAGTAAATTACCAAAAGGACATCCAGCAAGAACATATTATAAATCTATTGAAATTGCACCAGACAAAACATATAGTTCAATACTAAGTTCATTGCAATCAAAACTTGGTAAATTCGATTCTCAAGAAATTGCTGAACTTACATCAACAGATACAATTAACTTTGAAGATATAGGAAATCAAAAAACAGCGGTGTATGTTATATCTTCAGATACACATACAGCATATGATTTCTTACTTACAATATTCTTTGCACAAATGATACAACAATTATATGATTATGCTGACCAAAATGGTGGAAAATTAAAAGAGCAAACATTCTTTATATTAGATGAGTTCGCAAATATAGGAAAAATACCAGATTTTGATAAAAAAATATCAACATCAAGAAGTAGAAAAATATCTTTTAGTGTAATATTGCAAAATGTTGATCAGCTTGAAGCCGTATATGAAAAATCATATGAAACAATTATGGGTAACTGCGATACACATGTATTTCTAGGAAGTAACTCATTTAAAACAGTAGAATATTTTTCAAAACAATTAGGGGAGAAAACAATTAAAAGAGATTCTATTACAAGAAATACAGATAAAACAGGTTGGACGACAGGAAGAGGATATTCAGACCAATTAATGGGAAGAGCATTAATGACACCAGATGAACTTAGAAGGTTAGATAATAATTTGTGTATTATTTTTGAAAAAGGAATAAAACCTGTTAAAACAGGTAAATATTGGTACTTTAAAAAACCAATGGCAAAAGAGATGGCAAGTATGGAAATAAGTCACAACGATATTGGGGAAATTGAAAGAGGAGAATGGAGAAAATATGATCCATATAATCCATATTCTGAAAATCAAGAAGAGAAAACAGAAGATTTAAAATTAGAATCATTAGATGATTTATTTGAAGATTTAGATGAAAATGATGAAAAAGACAAAATGAAAAATAATGTGGAAATGCCTAAAGTTGAACCAATAGTACAATTTAAAGAAGAACCACTTGAACCAATTTTACCTCAATTAGAAGATGACTATGATTTACAAAAAGAATTAGAAGCAAAATTTGACGAATTATTTGGACCAATAGATGATGATGAGTAAAAAGAAAAAACTTATAAAGATTAAAATGGATAAGCTGTAAAAGGCTTATCCATTTTTTTTCAAAAAGGACCGTCCCTGATGAAAATTAGTAAAAAATTAAAAAAAGGCGAGTTTCCGTAAGAAAAAAAGACAAAAGTATTGAAAAAAACAGAATTTCGTGATAAAATGCATAAAGAAAAATTTTATAAAGGAGTGTTGAAATATGAAGAAGAACTTCATAAGATGTATAGTTTTATCACTAATCGCGACAGCACTATTAGTTTTGCTTGTAAGTATTTACACTAATCAAAATAAAGAGATTATACAAATAAGCAAAACAGAGATACAAGGAATTGAAACTATAAAAACAAAAGCTAGTTCAATTAGTACATTAAAATACGACGTTACAGATAAAGAATTTGGAGCAAACGGAACAGACAAAAAAAATGACAGAGAGGCAATTCAAAAAGCATTAGACAAGGCAAAAGACGAATTTATTAGTAAAAAAAATAGGACTATAGAGATAAGTATCCCTAAAGGTACATATTACATTGATAAAATGTTATATATATATTCTAATACTAAATTAATATTAGATAAAGAAACGGTTATAATAGGAGGACTAGAAGAAAATAAATATCATGATGACCTTATAAAAGGATCACATGTAGATAGTAAAGGTAATTATTGTGGTAATGAAGGATGTAAACATGGAGAACATAGCCAGTGGAAAAATATAACAATAGAAGGAGGAATATGGGATTGTAATAATCCAAATGATCCTAATATAGATATGGTAGGGGCATTTTTATTTAGACATGGTACTGGCTTAACTATAAAAGATTTGACAATAAAAAATAGTACAGGTCATACAATAAACCCATCAGCATCTGAAGATATATTAATATCAGGAGTAACAATAAAAGATGCAAGAGCATCTACAAAAGCAGATTTTACAGTTGAAGCTATTCACTTAGATTCAGCAAATACTGGAGAACAAACTGCATATCCTGTTGATGGAACAGGTGTTGAAGATGTTACTATACAAAATTGTACATTTGATAATGTATATAGCGGTATAGGTTCTCATTCAATTTATAGAACAGCAAAAGGTGACACGTTATCTAGTAATATAAAAATATTAAATAACACATTTAAAAATATAAAATGCTATTGTATTAATGCAATTTCATTTAGAAATATGACAATACAAGGAAATAAGGCATCAGGTAAGAATGAAAAAAATATTGCAGGAAATAAAAAAGGATATGCATTTATATATACTAGAAATAGTACAGGAAGTAAAGTAGTTATATCTAGTTCAACAGCAAATGGTGGCAATAAAGTAATTAACTTTGAATATCCAATAGTTAAGTATAATTTTAAAGTAGATAACTATAGTGACGAAGTTTCAAACAATTTAACTTCAAATAGAGCGTTACAACCAAGCTTTATTTGTATAGATTATACTGCTAATGGTGGAACAGGTTCAGAAATTAGAAAAAAAGTAAATATAATAACTAATAAATCTCAAACAAAATCATTTACATTAGCAGATAATACATTTACAAGGACAGGATATAAATTTAAAAATTGGAAAGTAACTTTAAACGAAGGAACTGGAGAAAAAACAGTTGGTACTTATAATCCAGGTACAAACATAGATACAACTGATTTAAGATGGCATCATACAACATATAAAGTATATGCACAGTGGACAAAATTAAATTCAATAAGTTTAAGTACAAAACCAACTAAAGTAAATTACACAGTTGGTGACGAATTGAGTTTAACAGGAGGAAAAATCACTGCAAAATATGCAGATGGAACAAGTACAACAGTAAGTTTAACAAATTCTAAAGTAAAAGTATCAGGATATGACAAGACAAAAATAGGAAATCAGACATTAACTATAGAATATGAAGGCGTAAAAACTACATATACTGTAAATGTAAAACAATCAGCAAATATGGGTCCAACACTAACTATAACTTCAAATTCAAGTACTGCAAAGACAGAAACAAGTACTATAACGTATACATTCACTTGGAGTGAGAAAGTAGTTGATTTTGATGTAAATGATATAGAAGTAACAAATGGAACAAAAGGTAAATTTACAGCTTTAAGTGGTGGAAAAAAATATACATTAGTAGTAACGACTGATAAAGACTGCGAACAAACAGTAAGTGTTAAAGCATATAAATGTAAAGATGTGTCAGGAAATTTAAATACAACTGGAAGCTCATTAACTATATCGATTCATATAAATAATAGAACAGCAGTAGAGTCAAAAGTGTCTGGAGCAAAAGTAACAGTAACAAAAATACCAAATGGAAATAATGTACAATTTATATTCCAATGGGATTCAGTAGTAACTGGATTTGATGCAGATGATATAGAAGTAATAGGTGGAACAAAAGGTAAATTTTCTACTTTATATCCAGGAAGAGCATATCAATTAATGGTAACTAAAACATCATCAAATATAGATCCAGATGTAAGAATTGAAGCAAATAAATGTATGGATAGTGATGGTGAAGGAAATCAACCATATAATGATGAGATAAAGATAAAGACAGGAGATACAAAAAATCTGGTTGATCCAAATATAAAGAGACCAAAAGTATCAATATCAGCATTTGAAGATAAAAATTCAAATAGTACAAGATATGTTATTCAATTTGATACAAATGTTACAGGATTTGATATAAATGATATAACAGTAACAAACGGAATAAAAGGAACTTTTATGACATTGTATAGTGGAAGAGCATATCAATTATTTGTAAAAAAGAGTTCAAGCGGTGCACAAACAGTTAAAGTAAATGCTAATGTATGTACTGATAAAGACGGAGTTGGAAACGAAGCTTCTGAAGTTATTACAACTACAATAAAATGAAATTACAAATTTCAAGAGTCAATTTTAATATTGACTCTTATTTTTACATTAAAAAAGCGAAAAAGTTTTTGCTAAAGTATTGAAAAAAAAATGAAAATATTATATGATATTTACAGTAAATGAAGAGGTGAAAAAAATGAAATTCGTACATATAGCTGATATACATTTTGATACACCATTTGTAAATCTTTCAGACAGAGAAAATTTTGGGGAATTAAAAAGATTGGAACAAAGGAGAGTATTCAAAGAAGTAATTGAATATGTAAAAATAAATAAAATAGAAAATTTATTTATTTCTGGGGATATATATGAATCACAATATATTAGGGAATCAACTATTTATTATATTAACAATTTATTTAAAGAAATTCCAGAAACAAAAATATATATAACTCCAGGAAATCATGATCCAATAACAAAAGATTCATATTATAATAAATTTAAATGGAATGATAATGTATATATTTTTAAAAATGAAATAGAAAAAATAGAAACAGAAGAAGTTGATATTTACGGATTTGGATTTGATGATTATTATTGTAAAAGTTCAAATATAGAGAGTATTAAAATAGAAAATAAAAATAAAATAAATATATTAATAATTCATGCAACATTGGATGGAGCAACAAATATAGAAAAAATATATAATCCGATATCAAGAAAAACATTAGAAAACATTGGATTTGACTATGTTGCATTAGGACATATACATAAAAATAATTTTAGTAAAAATGAAAAAATAGTATATCCTGGTTCACTTGTGGCTTTAGGATTTGACGAATTAGGAAAACATGGAATGGTATCTGGAAAAATTGAAAATGGAGTATTAGAAACTGAATTTATAGAAATTAAACAAAAAGAATTTTCAGAGGAGAAAATTGATGTAACAGGAATAAATTCTTTTGAAGAATTAATTGAAAAAATAAATAATATAGAAAATAGTGAAAATAAATTATTAAAAATTAATTTAATTGGAAAAAGAAATTTCGAAATAAATATAAATAATTTATATAAATTAATTTTTAATAATAATATAATAAAAATAAAAAATAATACAAAAATAAATTATAATTTAGAAAAAATATCAAATGAAAATACATTAAGAGGATTATTTATAAAAGATATGTTAGAAAAATTAAATAATTCTGAAATTACTGAAGAAGAAAAAGAGATTATAGAAAAATCAATAGAAATAGGATTAGATGCATTAAAATAAAAATAAGAAGGTGAAAAATTGAAAATAAATAAAATACAAATAAATTCTTTTGGAAAAATAAAAAATAAAGAAATAAATTTAAATAAAAAAATAAATATAATTTATGGAAAAAATGAATCAGGAAAATCAACTATTCAAAAATTTATTTTAACATCATTATATGGAATTTCAAAAAATAAAAATGGTAAAGAAATATCAGATTATGAAAAATATAAACCATGGAATAGTGAAGATTTTTCTGGCAAAATAAACTATGAATTAGATAATGATGAAGTATATGAAATATATAGAGATTTTAATAAAAAAAATCCGAAAATATACAATAATAATAAAGAAGATATTTCTAAAACATTTAATATAGATAAAAAAACAGGAAATGAATTTTTTTATGAGCAAACAAATATTGACGAAAATTTATTTTTATCTACACTTTTTGTTGAACAAGAAGAATTAAGATTAGAAAAAAATAATCAAAATATTTTAATACAAAAAATGGCTAATTTAATAGGTACAGGAGAAGATAGTGTGTCTTATAAATTGGTATTAGATAGAATTAATAGAAGACAATTAGATGAAATAGGAACAGAAAGATCTAGAGAAAAACCAATAAATATAATTAGTAATAAAATAGAAAAATTAGAAAATGAAAAACAAGAATTAGAAATATTCAAAAATACAAATCAATTAAATGAAAATAATAAAAAAAATATATTAGAAAAAATAAATCAATTAGAAAATGAAAAAGAAATATTAAAGGAAATAAATAAAATAAAAAATAATGAAAAATCGGAAAAAGAAAAAATAAATATTAATGAAAAAATAAAAAAAGAAAATAATGAAAAAATAAATGTTAATAAAAATTTTAAAAAAGAAAATAATGAAAAAATAAATTTAATTAAAATAGAAAATGAAAAAATAAAAAAAGAAAATAAAAATGTTTTTGAAAAAAAGATAAAAAATAATAATAAAATATTTTTTATTTTTGCAATAATAATTATTTTATTTAATATAATTCAATTTTTATTAATAAAAAATAATTTAATTAATTTTATTTTATTTCTTACAGTACCAACATTTATAATTATTTATTTAATTGATTTAAAAAATAAAAATAAAAAAGAAAAAATATTAAAAAATAAAATTTCAGAATTAAATGATTTAATAAATAATAATGAAAATGAAATAAAAAAACTAGAAGAAAATAATTTAATTTTTGAAAATGAAATTAATATTTTAGAAAAAAATAATTTATTTTTAGAAAATGAAATAAAAAAAATAAATGAAGAAAATAATTTTAAAAATAATTTAGAAAAAGAAAAAATAAAATTTAAATATTTAAATAAATTAAATGAAAATAAAATTAATTTATTATTATTAGAAAATAATATAGAAAATAAATTGGAAGAAATAAATGAAGAAATTAATTTGGAAAAAATAAAAAATGAATCATTAAAAATTGAAGAAAAAAATTTAAATGAAAAATTAGAAAAATTAATAAATATTGAAGAAAATATTTCAAGTAATAAAGAACAATATTTAAATTTAAAAAAATTAGAAAAAAGTTTTGAATTAGCAAAAGAAGTTTTAGAAAAATCCTATGAAAAAATAAAAAATGGCATAGCTCCAAAATTCACAAAAAATTTATCTGATAGAATTTCTTCTATAACTAACGGAAAATATAACAATATTAATATAAACAATAATAACGAAATAATTGTTGAATTAGAAAATGGAAGTTATATGCCAATTAATAGATTAAGTTGTGGTACAATAGATCAAATTTATTTATCACTAAGACTATCTATGTTAGATGAATTATCTGAGGAAAATTTACCAATAATGTTAGATGAAACATTTGCTTATTGGGATGATGAACGCTTAGAAAATATATTAAAATTTTTAATTAATGAAGCTGGAAAAAGACAAATAATTATTTTTTCTTGTAGTAACAGGGAAAAAAATATATTAAATAATTTAAATGTGGAATATAATTTTATAGAAATACAATAATTATATAGGGCTGTTTTATTAATAGCCCTGTCAATAACTTTTGAAAATGTCCCAAAAATTTCTAAACATTAGCGGGAAATTATTCTCGCTAAAATGGACATTTTATTATATTAATCTTGAGTCTTTCCGCTCGCCGCGGAGGCAGGCTCAAGATTTTTTGTATATTT
>JAFRDD010000049.1 GCA_017404025.1 Clostridia bacterium | reverse complement strand
GAAAAATTACCATTAAAATATAAAGTATCACATTTATATACAGATGGAGCACAAACAGAAGATAAAGAAATAGAAGGTACAAAGCCTCAAGGTACAAATCATTTTGAGTACGAAGATGTTTTAACTTTAGATTATCCAGTAGATGAATATTCAATTATAACACTTGTAATAAAAGATAAAGATAATAAAGAATTAAGAACATTAGAAATAAATATGAAAACAAGAGAAATAACTGTAAAAGGTGAAAAAGAAGCTGAAAAAATATCTGAAATTGAATTAAAAAAATATTTAAATTTATTTTCTGAATTAAATAATGACTGGGAAAATAATGATTGTTTAGTTGCAATGGCTGAAAAGTTAATAACAGTAGGAGGAGAGTATGAAGGTTATGGAATTATTCCTAATGATGTTTTAGGTGAAGCATTAAGAAATAATAGTAGAAGAGAATTAATAAATAAAATTGTAAAAGAAATTTATGGAGAAAAAGCTGAATTTGAAATGGTAAAAAATAGCAAAGGTCAAGATGTTGAAATTGTAAAAGGACTTAAGGATTGGGATTATTCTGTAGAAGGAGATTCATACATGAGTATAAGAGATACTGTATATTACGGTAATGGACATTGTTTAAAAATAGAAGATATAAGCTATAGTGAAGATATATATACAGTAAAATATGTTTATCTTTTAGCAAATAATTTTGATGAAGAAAATGAAAAATTAGAAGATTTAGAACAATATGAAACAACGATAAAATTAAAAAGAAATGAAAACAATCAATACTCAAAATATCAAATTGTAAGCTTAGAAAAAGGAACAAAAATAAAAGATAAAGTTAGTACCAAAATTGAGGAACAAAACTTTTTTAAAGAATACAAAATTACAGATTTCAAATTAAATGATTTAACAAATGCAGAAAATGGAAAGATAGCTATTGCTAAATCAGGTGAGGAACAATTAAAAACAACTCAAAAAGATGGGTATTATGTTTATACAGATAGATGGAATAATAGTTATAATATAAAAAGAATAAAAGATGTAAAGTCAGTATTTACTCAGTTTAGTAAAGATAAAAATGCAGCTTTATATAAATGTACAATGTATTATGTAGATAATAATGATAAAAATAAAGAATTTGATGTAGCTGTAGTAGTTTCAAAAACAGAATTAGAGGCAGGAATTATAGGAACATATGATAACTATACAGGAAGTACAGAATTTACAAGATTTGTTGGATTATATCAAGACGATAGTGAAGAAAGTATAATAAATAATACTACATCTGAGGATATAGAAAAAGAAGCAAGAGAAATTATGGATAGGGCAAATTGGAAACAATTTACAACAATAAATGGTGCAACATTAAAATTACCAAAAAACTTTTCTTTAGCAGATGAAACTTATAATTATGAACGTTATAAAACACAATTTTTTGATGGATTATTTCTTGCTAGTGATGACGGATGGGGAAATACAAGTTATTGGAGATGTCCAGTTAGAATAAAATATGATGTTACTATTTCTGAAAATATGTACCCAGGAAGTGATGCTGCAAATAGTTACTTAACAAATAATGATGAAAGAATGGTTGAGAGCAAAGATCAAAATGGATGGACAAATTGGTATCCTACAAATAATGGTGCTAGCATGGGAAATGGAAGTTTTACAAGAGAATATGGTAGAGTAGGAAATGGTCAATTTGAAACAGTTACATTTACATTCACAACTAATAATGGATGTGGAGTAGAAGTATATAAATTTATGAATGATATATTAGAATCAATTAATTCAAAAGGAATAGTAAAATAATAAAAAAAGATACCAGTTAAATTTAAAAAACTGGTATTTTTTTTATTATTTCGTTTTCAAAAGATAGTTTTTCAAAAGGATCATTAGATGTATTATATAAATTAAATCCTATATTTGTTTCTTTTTTCCATTTATCTATTGTTTTTTTCAAATGCTTAATGATGATTAATGAAAAATTATTATCTTGTAAATTTGTTTCCAAATTGCTTTTCATAATTTTTTCTAATTCATCTATTCCAGTATATCCAAGGGTTAAAGTAGAATTATTTCCATATAAAAGATCATCTATTTTTTCATTTGTATTTAACCTAGAAACGGCTCCAAATTGCCAAATTAGAGGACAAATATCTGATGTTGTTCCAACTAAAGCATAATGAATACACATTAAAGCTTCTTTACAAAGTTCTAGTTTTTCATCTAAAATTGACCAAAATAAGTCCTCTTCTCCATTGGCAGCAATAGCAATTCTAGGTAAATTAATACTACACATACCTTGATTGAATCTTCCAATAAAGTTTTCTTTCATTTTTTTTGCAGAAATATAAGATATAGATGAACCATTATGAGAACATTTTTGTGCTAAATTTGTTAAATAATCGAAATCTCCTTCATTTGAAGAGGTATGTTCATTTATAATAAAAATAAGACTTGGAAATTCTTGTTGTGATTCATTATTACAATTTACTAATGTTTCATTAAATATCTCTTCAATTATCATAGTATTTTCTTTAATATATTCATCTTCTGCATTTAAATTAAAAAAGAAACGAACAGAAGGAGACTGAATATTTGTAGAGAAAAAACTGTTATATTGATATTGAATAGTTTTTATTCCAAATTTTAACTCTTCTGTAATTCTAATTTTTAATAAATCTTCAATTAAATCATTTGACATTTTTCCGTTATATTTTGATTTTATTTCAGATTTATAATTATCATAACTTCTTCTCAAATATTTTCCTAAAGAGCTAAAATCTATATATTTTTCTCCATATTGATTACTTCCAACTATTGCAAGAATTTGTGTTAGAATAAGACAGGCTTCTTTAAAATTTTTTGGTGTTTCAATAATTTGATTATTTATAACAGTTCCATTATCAAGCATATCTGATATGTTTATAAAACAATTATTAAATATTGGTTGAATAAAATAATCAGCATCATTAAAATGTAAAAATTCTTCTTCATCAGCTTGAACAATTTTTTCTGGTAATAACATCCTTTTTGTTAAATCTCTAGAAACTTCACTAGCTATATAATCTCTTTGGCTAGAAGCCAGCATAGTGCTTTGGGTTGAGTTTTTTTCATTTAAATCTTTATTTCCATTTCTAATTAATCCAAGTATTGTTTGATCTGTTGTATTTGACTTTCTAACTAATGCTCTAGTGTATCTGTAAACAATATATCTTTTAGCAAGTTCATATTTACCAATTTTCATTAATTGTTGTTCTATAATATCTTGAATGTCTTCAACAAGCATACGTTTTTTTTCTAAATCTTCAATATATAAAATAATGTTTTTTATATCATTTTTATTAGCTTTTTCTGCACCTTTAACTTCACTATTAGCCTTTTCAATTGCTGTAGAAATTTTTTGTCTATCATAATCTACAATTCTTCCATCGCGTTTTATGATTTTCATTATAGTTACCTCCTGAATACAGATATTCTGTTTCATTATATAGAAAAATTCAAATAAATCTGTTGCAAATGCAACTAAAAATAGACGGAAATTTTATAAAATCTTCAAAATCAGAAGAGAACGATGTTACAGAAATGTTACAAAAATATTACAATTTAATTACAAAAATGTAATATTTTATATAATCTTAGAGCTTAGCTCATCGACAAAAAAGTACAAAATTTTTTAAATAAAAAGTTGCATTTGCAACAGTTTTTTAACAAAGATAAGTTATAATAAATACATCAAAAACAGAGGGGGAAATGTAGAAATGAAAATAGTAAAAAGAGACGGAAGTACAGTAGATTATAATCCAGAAAAGATCAGAGTGGCAATAGAAAAGGCCAATAGAGAAGTATCAAGAAAAGATAAAGTTTCTAAAGAACAAATTCAAGAAATAATATCTTATATTGAAGATTTAAAAAAGAAAAGATTATTAGTTGAAGATATTCAAGATATTATAGAACAAAAATTAGTAGAATTTGATAAATATCAATTAGCTAAATCATATATAACATATCGTTATACAAGAGAATTAATTAGAAAAGCTAATACAACAGATCAATCAATTAAAGAATTAATTGAAGGTGAAAGTGAGTATTGGAATGGAGAAAACTCTAACAAAAATGCCAAAGTTGTAACAACACAAAGAGATTATTTAGCAGGTATAACGAGTACTGATATAACAAGAAGATTTTTATTACCAGAAGATGTAGTAAAAGCACATGATGAAGGTATAATACATTTCCACGATGCTGACTATTTTGCACAAAATGCATTACACAATTGTGAATTAATTAACTTAGATGATATGCTTCAAAATGGTACATTAATAAATGGAGTTATGATAGAAAAACCACATAGATTTTTAACTGCAACAACAATAGCAACACAAATTATTTTAGCAGTTACATCATCAAGCTATGGTGGAGCAACAGTATCTGCAACACATTTAGCACCTTTTGTAAGAGATAGTTATAATAAATATTATGAAAAATATAAAGCAAGAAAATTATCAGATGAGCAAGCTAAAAAGTTTGCTATGGAAGATACTAGAAAAGAAGTTGCAGATGGGGTTCAAACATTTAATTATCAAGTAAACAGTATGACAAATACAAATGGACAAGCACCATTTTTAAGTGTTTGCTTATATTTAGGAGAAACAGACGAATATAAAGATGAACTTGCAATGATAATAGAAGAATTCTTAAAACAAAGAATTTTAGGATTTAAAAATGAAAAAGGTGTTTATATTACACCAGCTTTTCCTAAATTATTGTATGTTTTAGAAGAAGATAATATAAATGAAAAAAGTAAGTATTGGTATTTAACTGAACTTGCAGCAAAATGTACAGCAAAAAGAATGGTTCCAGACTACATTTCTGAAAAGATGATGAAAAAATTAAAGAAAAATGAGATGGGAGAAGGAGATTGTTATCCATGCATGGGATGTAGATCTTTCTTAACACCAGATAGAACAATGAGTCTTGGAAATATTGCACATGCTAAAAATTATGTTGAAGGTAAAGGTAAATATTATGGTAGATTCAACCAAGGCGTTGTAACAATTAATTTACCAGATGTCGCATTATCATCTAAAAAAGATATGGATAAATTCTGGAAAATATTTGATGAAAGATTAGAATTATGCCATAAAGCATTACAATTAAGACACGAACGATTAAGCCATGCACTTTCAGATGTAGCACCTATTTTATGGCAACATGGAGCTTTAGCAAGACTAAAGAAAGGTGAGTCTTTAAGTGAATTATTACATCATGGTTATTCAACAATTTCATTAGGATATGCAGGTCTTTATGAATGTGTAAAATATATGACAGGGCATAGCCATACAGATAATGGTGAGGGAAAAGAATTTGGCTTAGCTGTTATGAAAAAATTAAATGATAAGTGTAAAGAGTGGAAAGCAGCAGAAGACATAGATTATAGTGTTTATGGAACTCCAATCGAATCTACAACTTATAAATTTGCAAAATGTTTAAAAGATAGATTTGGAATAATTGAAGGAATAACAGATAGAAATTATATTACAAATTCATATCATGTTCCTGTATTTGAAGAGATAGACGCTTTCTCTAAATTAAAATTAGAGAGTGAATTTCAAGAGTTAAGTCCTGGAGGAGCTATATCTTATGTTGAAACACCAAATTTACAAAACAATCTAGATGTTGTAATTCAATTAATTAAATTCATATATGACAATATTATGTATGCTGAATTAAATACAAAATCAGATTATTGCCAAGAATGTGGATTTGATGGAGAAATATTAGTTGATGAAAATCTAGAATGGTATTGTCCAAATTGTGGTAATAGAAACCATGATACATTAAATGTAGCAAGAAGAACATGTGGATATATAGGAAGTAATTTCTGGAATAAAGGAAGAACACAAGAGATTAAAGAACGTGTACTTCATATTGATAATAAAGACGACGAATAGTTGGGAAATGATTTATCTTTCCCAGCTGGGAAAGGACGGTAGATAAAATGAGATATAATAAAATTAGAAAAATGGATATAGCAGATGGCCCAGGTGTAAGAGTTTCAATATTTATGCAAGGATGTACATTTAATTGTAAAAACTGCTTTAATCCAGGCACACATGATTTTTGTGGAGGTCAAGAATTTACACAAGATACAATAAATAGAGTTTTAGAATTATGTGAAAATGATAATATATCAGGTTTATCAATTTTAGGTGGAGAACCAATGCATCCAACAAATCTTGAAGGAACCACAAAATTAGCAAAAGCTTTTAAAGAAAAATTTCCAAATAAAAATATATGGGCATGGACTGGTTTTAAATTTGATGAATACTTAAAAGATAAAGATGTTTCAAAATACTTAGATGTTATAGTAGATGGACAATATGTAGATGAACTACATAATCCAAAATTAAAATGGTGTGGCTCTGAAAACCAGAGAGTAATTGATGTTCAAAAAAGTTTGGAAGAAAATAAAGTTGTTTTGTTTAAATAAATATTTACCAGATTTTCATCAGGGACGGTCCTTTTTGAAAATTTTCAAGATTTTTTCAAGAGGGACGGTCCTTTTTGAAAAAATCCCAAAAACGCTTACAGAAAACTATTGTAAGCGTTTTTTTTATATAATAGGAAAGTAATACATAAGTATAAGAATAAACATAGAATTTATGTAAACACGAACAAGCCAAAGCAAAAATTGCATTTGACTGGTAAGATATGGAATTATTATAAACTTAATTATCCTTATAAATATGATGAAAACCTCTGCTTGACACATAATCAATTGGAACGCATTTTTCAAAT
>JAFRDD010000048.1 GCA_017404025.1 Clostridia bacterium | reverse complement strand
CTGATATATCCATTAAATTTTTCATCTCCTTAAACCTCCAAATACATTCTATCATGTACTTGGATATAATGTAAAAAAAGTGGTCCATTTTTCAATTGTAATCAATTGATTTTTTGGTCCACTTTTAATATATCAAAAACATCTGGTTGATATTGTTCTAATATTGCTTGTGCTAGTGCAACGCTTTTTGGATCTCTTTGTATTTTCTTTCCCATATTTTTCCTCCATTTTCTACTATTATATATTTTTTTATGCAAAAAAGTAAAGTGCATAAGTTTGGTACCTTTAACTTACACACTTTATTTTACACTATCAAAAAGACAAAAGCTAAAATCCAATTTAGCTTTTGTCTAAATATAGCTATACCAAGATTAGTTTATTAGTAATATAACATATAATTAATATCTGGAAATACACAATCTTTTTTCGAAATATCTTTTAAGAAATCTTCATCAATATTATCATCTTTTATCTGATAATACAATTTAGTAAATCTTCCAATATGATCTTTTATTCTTTTTTTTGCATAATCAACCATAGTACCATTTGTTATAATAAATAGCCAATCACTACTTTGTGCAAGTAGTAATTCACGAGCAGCTTGATTTAGAGCTTTTTTCTTTAATCCCTTTGCATTTGGAAAAAGGTAAGCAAGTTCACACATTCTATCTCCAGCAACATGTAAGTGTTTATGGGCATAATCATTTGTAGGGTTAAGCCATACTTCACTATAACCATTAGCACCCCAGCTAGACCTACAAGGAGAACATACTTGAATATTAGGATATTTATCAATATATTCAGAAGGCGTAATTAAACTAAAATTGCAATCATCATAATAAATTTTTTTAAATAAAATATATAACCAATAAGGTCCTTCGTACCACCAATGACCATAAAGTTCGGCATCATAAGGACATAAAATGATAGGAGGAGTATCCATATATTTAGATACATTATTTATTTGATTTGTTCTAGAATCTAAAAAGTGTCCAGCTTGTCTTTCTGCAGAATCTTTTGCCCATTGAACATTATAATAATCTTTATTATCAGTTTTTCCAGTAATTCTATAATATTTTATTCCAGTATGAACTCTAACACCATTATGAGCAATGTATGGTTTAATATATTCATAATCAGCTTCATATCCAATATCACGATAAAATTCTCTATAATTAAAATCACCAGGATAGCCATTAATAGAACTCCAAACTTGACGAGAAGATTCTATATCACGCCCAAAAGCTATAACACCTTCTGGAGAAACAATTGGAGCATGTGTGCCATAAATAGGTGTAGGATCTGCATATAAAATACCGTGAGATTCTGTAATAATATACTCAATACCAAATTCTTTTAAATATTTATCAGCTTCTGGCACATACCCACATTCAGGAAGCCAAATACCACGAGGCTTTTTTCCAAAATATTTTTCATAAGTTTGAACACCAACTCCGATTTGAGCTTTAACAGTTTTTTCGTTTACATATAAAATAGGAAAATATCCATGTGTCGCTCCGCATGTAATAATTTCTAGTACACCGATATCCTGAAAATGTTTAAATGCTTCAATTAAATTGCATTTATAAACATCTTTAAAAAGATGCAAATCATTTGAATATCTATCAAAATAATATTTAGAAAGTTTATTTAATTTTTCATCATAAGCAGTTCTTATAATTTCTTTTCTAGAAAGTTCAATTAATTTTTTTAAATATTTTATATATTTTCTTTGTAATAATTTATTATCTAACATTGAAAGTAGAGGAGGAGTCATAGACATAGTAATTCTAAAATTAACACCTTCATCTACTAATTTCTGAAAATTTGTAAGTAATGGAATATAGGTTTCCGAAATTGCCTCATATAGCCAAGATTCTTCTAAATAGTTATCACTTTCTGGATGATGTATAAATGGAAGATGAGCATGAAGCACAAAACTTACATATCCTTTTTTCTCTTGCATTATAATTCTCCTTTATAACTAGATGATGGATTAGAAAGTTCATCTATATTTTCATTTTTATAAAATTCTTTATATAAATCATATATATTATATATTTTTGAAATGTTACTAATAGATCTTATTGTTGAAATATCTTTTTGGGTTTCGACATTTGTTTTGATATTTTTAAATGTGATAGTAGTTTGAATTTGGTCGAATAAAATTCTGTCATTAGGAGATTGAATTTCATTTGAACTTGAAACATACACATAGTTTTCATTAGTAATTTTATTATTAATAAAACGTCTACCAAGTTCTACTCTATAATTGCATTTGCTATCATTTACATGTATATACCAGCTATTAGCAAAATCATTTATTTCTATTTCAAAATTATAGTTCATAGTATCATTATATATTTTTAAAATAGGTTTAGTTGTTTCAAAAAAGTTATCACCATAAGACTTTTTATAATTTTCTCGATCTCTTTCAGAAATTTCCCAATAAACAAATAAACTTGTAGGAGTTTGAGCAAGTAATTTTACAACAGTTTGGTTATAATTATAAGGTAAATCATAATATTCAACTTCAGTAAATTGCTCTTTTTTGCTTTTTTTAGTAGTTGCTTTTTTTGTGGAAGTGCTAACTTTTTTTGGTGTTATTTTTTTTGATGTTTTCTTTATAGAATTTGAGCTCTTAACAGCAGTCGTTTTAGATATATTTTTTTTTGTAGTAGTATTTTTACTTGAAGTTTTAGATTTTGCTGTTTTTTGTGTTGATATTTTTTGATTTTTTTCTTTTTTTATTTCATTAACTTCTTTAGTTTTTCTTGGCATCCAAATTTCCTCCTATGTGTAAATAATTTTATTAATATATATACTATACCAAAAATAAAATAAATACAATAGAAAATTTGAAAATATACTTGATAAATAAAAAAAATATGATAATATATAAATACAATAAATAAGCTAAGCAAAAAAATAAAGTCCAATGTTTGGAGGAATGATAATATGAAGAAAAATATTATATTAGATTATGAACAAGCAAAAGACAAATTGAAAAAAATAGAAGAAAAAGGAATAATAAAAAGAGAGCCTAATTTAGCTGTAACAGAATATGGATTACCAATAGAGCATTTTACAACTGGTGAAGGAAAGAAAGATATAGTTATAACAGGAGCAACACACGGATCAGAAATAATTACAACAGATTTTGTAATTAAATTAATGGAAAGTATTAATCCAGATGATACAGTTTGGAAAGAAGTATCGCAAGAATTTAAGATTCATTTTATACCAATATTAAATCCAGAAGGATATGTAATTTCAACATCTGCAGTTAGAAAGATGATTCCAAGAGAGATGCCACAAGAAGAAGCTGAGAAAATTTGTAAAAAATATTATATGGAGTATAGAGAAGATGATGTCCATCCAGAAGAACAAAAGAGATATCAAGAAATGTTTAAAAGTATTGATTATACATGTATTCCTGACGAATATAAAGAATTAAGAGAAGCGGTAAAAAATATATATGAAAAATATCCGGATTTACCAAAAGGTAGTTTACAAATATGGAGCTCAAATGGAAATGGAATAGATATACAGGCCAATTCTGAATTTAATCCTAAAATAAATGAAATAAATGAAGGTAAAAAGGTATTTATGAAAGCAAAAAGATTTAGTAATATTGACATTTCTCATCCAGGACCAATAAATTGCCCATTTGATAAAGAAAAAGGATTTAAATACGAGATAGAAACAGCAGCAATTTCTGATTTGTTAGATGATTTGAGCAAACAAGGTAAATTATTTTTATATTTAAATTATCATAGTACAGGAGGATTAATATTTCAAAGGCCAGCTATTCCACCAGAAAGTTTACAAATTCCTGGAGAAGAGTTAACTAGAAATGAAAGAGTAAACTTTATTTTATCAGAAGCATATTCTAGTAGAACGTACAAAGCTAAAGGGAGAGATACAGATGGAAAAGATAAAAGAGAAAAATCTAGATATAGAGTTATGACGGGACAAGAGCTAGCAACATCTACAAATGATATATTTAGATTAAAATATCCTCAAGATTTACTAATAGAATTATCAGGAATGGGTGGAAATCCAATTGCTCCGTATGGAGATATAAATGGAAATTACACAAATTTGGTAGAATCAAATTTAGATGCTACAAAATTTACATTCCATGTAGCAAGTGCACTAAAAAATTTATGCGAAAAATTTAGTAAAAGAGTCCAACAGTTTGATAAGAATGCAGATTATGAAACTGTAACAGAAACAGAAGCAATGATTTTCGATGAATTTAGTAAAAAAATTATGAAGTTAAAACCAACAAAAGAGGCTTTTGAAACTGAGTTAGAAGAAGGTATAATTAATGATGATGGAGAAGCAAGATAATAATATTTATGTAAAAGTAAGTAATAAAAAAATACTTCTACAATTTCCAAAATGTAATATAGAAACTGAAGCTTTTATAGGTGAAAATGGTGTTACTACAGATAAGATAGAAGGAGACGGAAAAACATTACTTGGCGAATTTGAATTAGGAAATATATTTGGAATGCATTTAAAAGATGAAATTCAAGGAAAAATATATAAGAAATATACTCAAATAAATAATAATATGTATTGGGTTGATGATAGTAATTCAAAACATTATAACAAAATAGTAGATATAACGCAAGAAGACAAAGATTGGAATTCAGCAGAACACTTAATTGAATATCCAACGCAATATGAATATTTTGTGGAAATAAAGATTAATCCTAAGAACATACCAGGAAAAGGAAGTGCCGTTTTTTTACATTGTGCAAAAGGTAATAAAACAAAAGGTTGTATTGCTGTAAAAAGAGATATAATGGAAGAAATTATTAAAAATATAGATGAATATACAAAAATTATAATTACAAAAATTTAATGCAAACTATGTCAATAACTTTTGAAAATGTCCCAAAAATTTCTAAACATTAGCGGGAAATTATTCTCGCTAAAATGGACATTTTATTATATTAATCTTGAGTCTTTCCGCTCGCCGCGGAGGCAGGCTCAAGATTTTTTGTATATTT
>JAFRDD010000047.1 GCA_017404025.1 Clostridia bacterium | reverse complement strand
TACAACTTCTAAATCTTTCTTTCTTTCTTCCATTACATCTCCTCCTTTTTCATTTAAATCATAGCATATTAATTTCAAATATGCAAGAAAAAAACACCCCAAAGAAATAAATTTTACAAAATACAAATCTAATGTTATAATAAAAAAAATTAATAGAATAAACAATTATCCTATAAAGATTTTAGAATTCTTGACAACATATAATAAAATAATAAAGGAGACCAATATGCTAACTAAAACATTAGATTTATGCAAAATATTAAATCTAAATAGAATATGTGAAAATTTTGAAAAAATACTAAATAAAAAAATAAGAATAAATGGAATAGGGTACTTTATATTTTCTATAATATATATCTATATATCTATTTTTCTATTCCTATTACTTTGGGTAAAACCTATATATACAATTATTACAAGTATAGCCTTATCAATAGCTATATATAAATATTACAAAAGATATAAAAAGAAATCTGCTGAAACAGAACCAATTTATATAAAGGTAGGCATGCTATTTATCGTTAGTTTTGTTGTTATAGGATTTCGGAATAATTTTGGGCTGGACAGGTATTTTTAAACAACCAGCAGATTGGTATAAGCATAATTGTATCTTATCAGATTTAACAAATAAATCATGGCCTGTATATTATAAAAACAATGGTGAAAACAGTATGCTTACCTATTACATTGGACAATATATATTACCATGTTTTATAGGAAAAATCACTTCATCAATTATAACTACACAAATAGCAAACGGAATTTGGGCAATGATAGGATTATTATTATCACTATTAGGAATATTTAAAGTTACTAAATCAGACACAAAGGAAAAACAAATTGTAGCACTAATTATTCTATTTATGTTTTCAGCGTGTGTATCATTATCACAAAATATCGGTAAATTAGTAATTCCAGATAAAATATATGCAGATGGGCACTGGCTCTGCTTTTTTGGTGACTATAAATTACAGTTATCATCAAATATTGTATTATTAAGATGGGTAATGCCACAATGTATAATTCCATGGATTATAATATGTTTGTTTTATGATGATCCATATAACATCGAAAATTATGTAATATGTTGTATACCAGCATTGTTTTACTCAACATTATCTTTTATATCCTTATGTATAATATTAATCTTTATGGTATTTATAAAATACTATAAAGAAAGAAATATATCAAACATATTAAAAGAAATATTTAGCATATCAAATATTATTACAGTTATAACTTTAGGCGTAATATTATTAGCATATTTTGGTGGAAACGTATTCTCTTCAAAACCAGAAAGTATTGGATTTGATCTAGTGAGTTATGATAATGAAAACTTTTTAATATATGCAATTTTTATAACAGAATTTATTCCATATACAATTCTGTTATTCAAGTCAAACAAAAAAAATCCACTGTACTGGATATCAACAATTATCTTGTTAGTTTTGCCATTTGCAAAAATGGGATTATTTAATGATTTATTGATGAGATGCTCAATAGTTCCTTTATTTATATATATGCTATTATGTATAAAAGAATTATTTAATAAAGATTCAAAACAAATTATTAAAATATTATTAATTTTATTTTTAGCAATGCGGAAGCTATTCAAATATGAATGAAATAAAAGATTGTATGTTTATAAATGAAAAACGAGCTGTAATAAATGACTGTTCTTTAGAGGGATTGTCAGGCCGAAATACAGAAGGTAATGATGATAATAAATACAATTACTATTCTTATGACATAGAAAGTAACTTTTTTAATAAATATATAGCTATAAAAAGATTTGGAGAAAATTAAAATAAACTATTATCTTATTCAAAAATATCAAACTATTAAAAAATCTAAAAGGAAGAATTTATATAAATTCTTCCTTTTAATTACACTTTATTCCGCTATTATTCCTCTTCAGGAGCCTCAACTGGGCATACTGAAGCACATGTTCCACAACCTATACATGCAGAAGGATCAATTACAAATCTTTCATCACCTTGTGATATACATCCTACTGGACATTCAGCTGCACATGCACCACATGCTATACATTTTTCAGATATCTTATAAGCCATATTTTTCACCTCCTAATTATTACTATTTTTTGTATCTAATTTTTCTAACTTTTCAAGTTCTTCTAGTTCTTTCTTATTTTTTAATTCTTCCTCATCTTCAATCTCTTTTGCATTATCTTTAATTACTTTTATATCTTTTGCATCATATCTTTTATAATAATAACCTTCTCCATCTTTTAGTTTTACTTTAACTCTTTCTTTTAAAGTTTCAACTCCATCGACTTCACCTTCTCCATCTTCTGTTTTCACTATAGCTCCTAAATGAGGAAGTTTTTTTAGTTTTTCTTGGTACACATTATCTTCATATTTTAAGCAGCACATAAGTCTTCCACAATTGCCTGAAATCTTTGAAGGATTTAAAGAAATGTTTTGCTCTTTTGCCATTTTTATTGAAACAGGCTCGAAATCACTTAAAAATGAGCAACAACAAAGTTCTCTTCCACAAACTCCATTTCCACCAAGTCTTTTAACTTCATCTCTTACTCCAATTTGTCTTAATTCTATTCTTGTTTTATAAATAGCTGCTAAATCTTTTACCAAATCCCTAAAGTCAATTCTACCATCAGCTGTAAAGAAAAATAAAACTTTACTATTATCAAATTTAACTTCAACATCAGTTAAAGTCATATCTAATTTATGTTCTTTTATTTTCTTTTTGCATGTTTCAAATGCTTCTTTCTCTTTCTTTTTACATTCTTCAAAATGCTTTTCATCTTGTTTAGTTGCAAGCCTTATAACTTTTTTTAGTGGTGTAACTATCCTTTCATCCTCTACTATCCTATTATCAATAAATACTTCGGCAAATTCGTCGCCTTGTGCTGTTTCAACAATAACATTATTTCCTTTTTTTACATCTAATCCATTTGGATTAAAGAAATATATTTTGCCAAGTTTTTTAAATCTAACTCCTATTATATTTTTCAATTTACTTCCTCCCATATGTTAAATAACATATTATCTATACACATATCATAATTTCCATTTTGCGTTAATCTTTTCTTTGTGTTTTCCACAATTTGTATACAATTTGTGTATTTATATGACTTTTGTGCTAGATTTATAAGTATAACATTTATATATTCTAAAATATCTAAAATTTCATCTTTAGATTTATATATAATTTCTGCCATATTAACTATGTCAATTATATCTTTAGTTTCCATTGAATAAATTAAATTATATATTTCTTCATATGTATTTATCTTATCTTTTAACTTTATAGCTTTTCCTATACTTCCTTCAAAAGATTTTAATATGGCTGAATTAATATTTTTTAAATCATAATTTTCTTCCATATATTTTTGTACTAATTCATTTGAAATAGATTTAAATCTAAGAATCATACATCTAGATTTTATTGTTGCTAAAAATGCATCTTCATTTTGACCAATTAAAATAATTGTTACAAATTCTGGTGGCTCCTCTAAAGTTTTCAACAAACAATTTTGAGCCTCTAAAGTCATTAAATCTGCATTATCTATTATATATATTTTTCTTTTAGATATAATAGGCTTTTCTTGAACTTTTTTTTGCATATAACGTATTTGTTCTATTTTTATACTCTTTCCATCTTCTGAATCAATATAATAAAAATCAGGATGATTATTATTTTCAAATTCTAAACAGGATTTACAATTATCTTCTTCATTATTTAAACATAATAATCTTTTACTAAATTCTTTTGCAATAAGCCTTTTTCCTATTCCTTCTTTGCCTATAAATAAATAACTATGTGATACTTTTTCTTTTTCTATAGTACCAATTAGTTCCTGTTTTATTTTTTCATTTCCTAATATTTTATTAAACATCCTATTACCTCAAAATTATTTATCTATTTTTCCAAATAAATTTAGTGGCCATGTTCTTATAGCAACTTTACCTTCAATCTTATCTAATGGTATACATCCAAATGCTCTACAGTCTGTACTTCTTGTTCTATTATCTCCCATTGCAAATACACAATTTTCTGGAACGGTAAATTCTGAAAAACCTGCACCTAAAACTTCTGTAACTACTCCT